>JBKHBM010000058.1:0-29593 GCA_046542385.1 Desulfatibacillaceae bacterium
TTGAGGAGAAATGACGCGCAACGCCGCAGATCGCGTTTTTCAACAGGCTGATAAGGAGGAACCATTCTACACAGCCAGCAGCCTCTTGGCAGGATCGTAAATCTCGCGTCCCCTAACACAACATCATAGTGCGTCTTTGGACACGTTTTGGGGAACCTGGATAATACCATCTCTAGTAATCTGGTTTCATTCAAAAAATTAATGCAGAAATCCGCCCCGGAAAGCGGCCGCCGGATTTTCTGACGCAAAGCGTTAAAAAAATGTCTTGACAGGCAGGCGGAGGTTTGCTTATGACTGTCCATCAATTGATGGAAACATTCCATTGGAACCAACTCATTGTAATGCATTCGTTGGGACACGCCTCTGGACCATTCCGGGGCAGCCAATTTTACCGGGTGGAAATCGGATCCCGGACAAGGCGGCGACAAGCAGGTTCCCGAATCGTACCCCGGGTACGGCGAAGGAGCCGACGACGAAGCCAACACGGTCACGCGTTCGATTGTGGTCCGGTAACGCATCAAAGGTGGAACGTGGCGCTACTCAATACCCTGGAAAAAGCCCGTAAGGACCCCAACTCCATGAAGGGGAAGATCCTGGACGTCGCCCGGAAGATCTTCGGCGAATACGGGTTCCACGGCACCACCACCCGCATGATCGCCCAGGAGGTCGGCATCGACATCTCCACCCTGTACTACCACTGGGGGGAGAAGGCCGACCTGTTCGAGGCGGTCATCCTGGACATCTACGAGGACCTCCGGGTCAAGCTCATCGAGGTGGAGGAGGTCATCCACGGCAGGCCCCTGGCCGAGCGCATGGACATCGCCATCGACATGGTAACGGACTACCTGTTCCAGTCCCCGGAAATCTGCAACCTCATCCTGTTCCGTTACTTCACCCGCACACGCCATGCGTCGAACCTGGACTTCCGCGTACCCGAGTTCATCTCGGACATCGCCTACTCCATGGGGCTTTCCCGGGGGAAAACGGATTTGCCCCTGGCGACCAGGACGCGGGTGCTGGGCATGATGAACCTCATATACAACTTCGTGGCCGGGCAGAACTTTTTCGAGGGCCTGCTCAGGACCGAATCCGAGGAATACAGGCGTACCGTGAAGGAAACGCTCAAGTTTTTGTTGATCCCGGCGTTCACGCAGGCGGAAACCGGGTTCCACAATCCGAACGGTGTTGGGGACGCCGCTTCGGTACGAGAAGGCGCAGCAAGGGAAGCGAAAAAAGAGGAATGAAGCATGGGCGGCCGGGTTTTGTGTGCTGCGCGAAATCCGGTTGCCCGCATCTCCGTACGAACACCCGCTCGCGGTCGCGGGCGGCAGCCAACCGGCCAACGAATCCGTCCCGCCATTGCGGGACGCAGGACGTGGGTTGTTTTCCCCTATTCGTGTGCAAGCGACCTGAAAGAAGGAGGGAAGAAACATGGCACTAAACATGGACGCGATTGGCAAGAAACTCGGTCCGGACGTAAAACAGTACGAGTGGAAGGACGTTGTACTGTACGCGCTCGGTGTCGGGGCCGGCTTTGACGAGTTGGAGTACGTGTACGAGAAGGATTTGAAGGTGATACCGACCTTCTCGATCGCGACGATCTTCGATTTTCTTTCCAAGATCGGCATCGAGTCCGAGCTGGACCTGTCCGGCCTGCTCCACGGCGAGCAGGAGCTGTTGTTCCACAACCCCATTCCCACGGAGGGCAAGTTCAAGACCTCCGGCACCATCAAGAATTACTACGACCTGGGCGACAAGGGCGCGCTGGTCCTGGGCGAGAGCATGACCCGCGGGGCGGACGGCCAGAAGCTGTTCACCTCCAAGATCACGCTGTTCGCGAGAAAGGACGGCAATTTCGGGGGCGAGGCTCCCCCCAAGGAGGCGGTGGAGATCCCGGAACGGGACCCGGACTTCGTGGTAGCGGACCAGCCCAGCGAAAAGCAGCCTCTGGTGTACCGCCTCAGCGGCGACGTGTTCATGATCCACGTGGACCCCGAGTTCGCCAAGATGGCGGGGTTTGAAAAGCCCATCATGCACGGCCTGTGCACCTTCGGCTTCGCCACCCGCCACTGCATCGGCAAGCTGTGCCCGGGCGAGCCCGATAAGGTCCGCCGGCTCAAGTGCCGCTTCTCCCGCCCCCTGTACCCGGGCGATCCCATCGAGACCCGCATCTGGAAGATGGAAGACGGCGTGGCCTATTACCGCGTGGTCAACACCAAGACGGGCGAGACCGTGATCGACAACGGCGTGTTCGAGTGGGGCGAACTTGCGGACGACGTCCGGGTCCGTTTCGACGACAAGGTGGCCGTGGTCACCGGCGCGGGCGGCGGCCTGGGACGCGCCTACGCGCTGGAGCTGGCCCGCAGGGGCGCCAGGGTTGTGGTGAACGACCTGGGCGGTTCCCGGGACGGCAGCGGCGGCGGCGACGCCACCCCGGCCCAGAAGGTCTGCGACGAGATCAAGGCCTTCGGCGGCGAGGCGGTGCCCAACTACGACAACGTGGCCACCCCCGAAGGCGGCGAGGCCGTCGTCAAGACCGCCGTCGACAATTTCGGCAAGGTGGACATCGTCATCAACAACGCGGGCATCCTCCGCGACAAGAGCTTCCTCAAGATGGAGCCCGATGCCTGGAACGCGGTCATGGACGTGCATTTGCACGGCGCGTACCATGTGACCAAGGCGGCCTGGCCCTACATGCGTGACAACGGTTTCGGCCGCGTCATCATGACCACCAGCGCCGCGGGCCTGTACGGCAACTTCGGCCAGAGCAACTACTCGGCCGCCAAGATGGCGCTGGTCGGCTTCATGAACACCCTCAAGCTGGAGGGCAAGAAGTACAACATCAACGTGAACACCATAGCTCCGCTGGCCGCCTCCAGGCTCACCGAGGACGTGTTCCCGCCCGACATCCTGGAAAAGAGCAAGCCCGACTTCGTGGCCCCCATGGTGCTGTACCTGTGCAGCGACCTGTGCAGGGAAACAGGCAGCATCTACAACGCCGGCATGGGATTTTTCAACCGCGCGGCCGTGGAGACCGGACCGGGCGTGGTGCTGACCGGCGGCGAGGAATTCCCGACCGTGGACGACATTGCCGACAACATGGGCAAGATCGCCTCGCTCAAGGGAGCCAAGGAATACTTCCAGCTGAACGACCAGGTCATGGACGTGATCATGGCCTTCCAGAAGCCGGCCGGCGGTGGCACGGAGCAGGCGGGCGAGGCCGCCGGCGTTCCTTCCATTGACGAGATCTTCGACGCCATGCCCGAGAAGTTCATGCCCGAGAAGGCCGAGGGCGTGGACGTGGTCTTCCAGTTCGTCATCACCGGCGAAGGCGGCGGCGACTACTCGGTCACGATCAAGAACCAGAAGTGCGGGTACGAGAAGACCAGGGCGGACAAACCGACCTGCACGCTCGAAATGGCTGCCCAGGACTTTCTGGAGATGATGACCGGAAAGCTGCCGGCAATGCAGGCGTACACTTCCGGCAAGCTGAAGATTTCCGGCGACATCATGAAGTCCCAGCTCATCGAGAAGGTCTTCAAGATGTAGCCCTTCAACGGCGCATCGACTTTTCCAACGGGATTACAAGGAATCGTACCCCAGTCATAAAGGAGAGGAAACCATGGTAGGAATCACATCTTATGGAGCATACATTCCTCGCTTGAGGCTGAATCGCATGTCCATCTTCCAGAGCATCGGCTGGTTCGCGCCCGCCCTCATGGTGGTCGCCCAGGGCGAGCGTTCCATGTGCTACTGGGACGAGGACGCGCTCACCATGGCGGTGGAAGCCTCCCGCGACTGTCTCAACGGACAGGACAAGAACGCACTGGACGCCGTGTACATCGGCTCCATGACCATGCCTTTCGAGGACCGGCTCAACGCCGGCATTCTTTCCACGGCCCTGAATTTGAGGGACGACGTCAACTCCGCAGATTTTTCCGGGTCCATGCGCGCGGGCGCCTCGGCGCTGGTGGCGGCCATCGACGCGGTCAAGGGCGGGGAGAAGAAGAACGTGCTGGTAACGGCTTCGGACAAGCCAGAGACCAAGCCGGCGTACTTCTACGAAATGTGGTACGGCGACGGCGCCGCCTCGGTGACGGTGGGTTCGGAGAACGTGATCGCGGAGTTTTTGGGTTCGCACACGCTGACCTATGACTTCGTGGACCACTATCGTGGCAAGGGCAAGCGCTTCGACTACTTCTGGGAGGAACGCTGGGCCCGGGACGAGGGATTCTCCAGGATCATCCCGGAGACCATCAAGGGCCTTCTGGAGAAAACCAATTTGACCATCGACCAGGTGGACAAGATCGTCTTCCCCTGCATATTCAAGGCGGAATACAAGAAGATCGCCAAGATCCTGGGCGCCGCTCCGGAGAAGATAGCGGACAACATGCACGCGGAAACCGGCCAGTGCGGCACCGCGCATGCTATGGTGATGCTGGCCAGGGAACTGGAGACGGCGGAACCGGGCCAGGTCATCGTGATGGCTTCCTTTGGCAACGGTTGCGACGCCATGGCCTTCAAGGTGACCGACGAGATCAAGAAACTGGCCACACGCCTGGGCGTTTCCGGCTGCCTCGCCAACAAGAAGGAAATCGACAACTACGCCAAGTACCTGATCTGGCGCGGCCTGCTGGAGCCGGAGATGGGCATTCGCGCCGAGGCTCCGACCCAGACGGCGATGACCACGTTGTGGCGCAAGCGCAAGATGATCCTTGGGCTGGTGGGCGGCAAGTGCCGGGAGTGCGACACCGCGCAGTTCCCGAAGATGGACTACTGCGTGAACCCTGAGTGCAACGCGCACCAGAGCCAGGACGACTACGAGTTCTCCCACCGCACCGCCAGGATCAAGACCTTCACGGCGGACCTGCTGGCCGTTTCCGTGGATCCCCCGCACAAGTACGGCATGATCCAGTTCGAGGGCGGCGGCCGGTACATGGCCGACTTCACGGACATCGACCAGGACGAGCTGAAGGTGGGCCTTCCCATGAAGGTCGTCTTCCGCCGCAGGGTGGTGGACCGCGAGCGCGGCTTCACCAACTACTTCTGGAAGGCTACGCCCCAGCCGGGGGCGGTGGACGAGATGAAGAAGATCCGCTACGACGGCCGCGTGGCCATCGTGACGGGCGCGGGCGGCGGCCTGGGCAGGGTGTACGCCCTGGAACTGGCCAAGCGCGGCTGCAAGGTGGTGGTGAACGACCTGGGCGGCGCGCGTGACGGCTCCGGCGGCGGCTCGGCGACCCCGGCGCAGAGTGTGGTGGACGAAATCGAGGCGCTGGGGGGCAAGGCCGTGCCCAACTACGACAACGTGGCGACCCAGGAAGGCGGCGAAGCCATCGTCAAGACGGCGCTGGATGCCTTCGGCCGCGTGGACATCGTCATCAACAACGCCGGCATCCTCCGGGACAAGAGCTTCACCAAGATGGAGCCCGAGAACTGGAACGCGGTGCTGGACGTGCATCTGAACGGCGCGTACCAGGTGACGCGGGCGGCCTGGCCCCACATGCGGGACCAGAAGTTCGGCCGCGTTGTCATGACCACCTCCGCCGCGGGCCTGTACGGCAACTTCGGCCAGAGCAACTACTCGGCCGCCAAGATGGGCCTCGTGGGCCTCATGAACACCCTCAAGCTGGAGGGCGGCAAGTACAACATCAAGGTGAACACGCTGGCTCCGCTGGCAGCCTCCCGCCTCACCGAGGACATCATGCCTCCGGACGTCTTCGAGAAAATGAAGCCCGAGTTCGTGGCGCCCATGGTCATGTACCTGGTCAGCGACCAGTGCGCGGAAACCGGCCAGGTATTCAATGCCGGCATGGGATACTTCAACCGCGCGGCCATGCTCACCGGTCCGGGTCTCCAGATCGGCACGGTGGAGGATCCGCCTACGGTCGAGGACGTCATGGACTTCTGGGACGACATCAACCGCATGGACGGCGCCGAGGAACTGTCCGACGCCACGGCGGCCCTGGTGGCCCTCACAACGCCCAAGGCCCCGCCCGAGCCCGAAGCGGCGGGCGGCGGTGGCGGAGGAGCCCCGGCAGGCGGCGGGGGCGGTGGACTGGACGTCACGCCGGCCCAGGTGTTCGAGGTGATGCCTTCCACCTTCAAGGCTGACGCGGCCGAGGGCGTTGACGTCGTCTTCCAGTATGAAATCTCGGGTGCGAGCGGCGGAAGCTGGTCGGTGTCCGTGAAGGACAAGAAGGTGGACATCCAGGAGGGGAAGGCCGCCAAGCCTACCTGCACGCTGAAGATGGCTGACGCGGACTTCGTCGACATGGTGACCGGCAAGCTCAACCCGATGACCGCGTTCACCTCCGGCAAGCTCGCGATCGAGGGCGACGTCATGAAGTCCCAGCTCATCGAGAAGCTGTTTGAACCCCCCAAGATGTAGGAGGAGGTACTGACCATGGCCACAGGTATCAAAGATAAAGTAGCAATCATCGGTATGGGATGCACCCGCTTCGGAGAACGCTGGGACGTCGGCGCCGAGGAGTTGTTGGTCGAGGCCTTCGAGGAATGTCTCGCCGACTCGGGGATCGAGAGGAAGGACATTGAGGCCGCCTGGTTCGGTACCTGCCTCGATGAGATCAACGTGGGCAAGAGCGGCCTGCCCCTGTCCACGACCCTGCGTCTCCCCAAGATCCCGGTGACCCGGTGCGAGAACTACTGCGCCACCGGCACCGAAGCCTTCCGCGGCGCGGTGTACGCCGTGGCGTCCGGCGCCTACGACGTCGCGCTGGCCCAGGGCGTGGAAAAGCTCAAGGACACGGGGTATGGCGGTCTGCCCAGCCCCGGCTCCGCGGGCGGCTCCCTGGTGTGGCAGTGGTGGCCGAACCTCACGGCGCCGGGTTCCTTTGCCCAGATTGCCAGCGCGTATGCCGCCAAGTACCGGATCCCGGACGAGGAGGTAAAGGAGGCGATGGCCCAGATTTCGGCCAAGAGCCACGCCAACGGCGCGTTGAACCCCAAGGCTCACCTCCAGAAGGTGGTGACCCGCGAGCAGATCAAGGCCTCGCCCATCATCGCGCACCCCCTGGGGCTGTTCGACTGCTGCGGCGTGTCCGACGGCTCGGCGTGCGCCATCGTGACCACCGTGGAGAACGCCAAGAAGATGGGCTTCAAGGACTTCGTCACGGTCAAGGCCCTGCAGCTGGCCCTGTCCAGCGGCGAGGAGGCGGCCTACGACGAATGGGATGGCGACCACTTCGTCACCACCAGCAAGTGCTCCAGGATGGCCTACGCCGAGGCCGGCATCGAGAATCCCCGCGAGGAGATCAGCATGATGGAGGTGCACGACTGCTTCTCCATTACCGAGCTGGTCACCTACGAGGACCTGCACATCTCCCCGAGAGGCCGCGCCGTTTATGACGTGCTGGACGGCTTCTACGACCGGGACGGCGGCGTGCCCTGCCAGGTGGACGGCGGCCTCAAGTGCTTCGGCCATCCCATCGGCGCCTCGGGCCTGCGCATGCTGTATGAGATGTACCTGCAACTGCACGGACGTGCGGACAAGCGCCAGCTCGAGAATCCGAAGTACGGCCTCACCCACAACCTGGGCGGTTTTCCGTTCCAGAACGTGTGCGCCATCTCGATCATCGGCAGATACGACGCATAGCAGCCGGTTCGCGAACGAGATCCGCCGTGTCGCGGCGCATCGTTTGCGAACAGCCTGCCCAGACGGCATTGACAACCTGCGATCCGGAGCCCGGCGGGGGTATCGCCCCCGCCGGGAGTCCGGCTTCTCCGGGAGCGGCGCGTTGCTGGATCTTTTGCTGATATTCGACTCGTCCGTCGAGGATGTGATCGGGTTCAAGTGCTGCAATCTGCCCGACCAGAACCTCGAACTGCACGTGCGCAATACCGGGCAGGTGGAGGTGCACGTGGCAGGCGAGGTGGACTTCGAGGACGCGGCCGGAAAACAGCATCGATACCACCTGTACCCTCCGTGGAAGCAGAAGGTGGCGCCGGGCGCCGCGGCAGCGTTTTACTGCGGCATGGACGAGGCCACGTACTCGGGCTTCGTCGCCGTGAGCATCACGGATGAACACGGCCGCCGCCATCGCTTTCCGATAAACAGCCCGGACGGGGTGGATCGGAGGCAGGTTTAGGCTCCGTGTGGCACGGTCCAGATTGTATTAACCGGCAGGTCGCCAGGCATGTGAAACCCGGCCGCCAGGGCCTGGCATACAATGCAGTCAAACAACGCGTACCAACCCCATGAACGGGCCGTGTGCCCGGAACAGCGGCAGGGAGTGTACAAGAGAATGAACATCCTGAACTACACGGAAGAGCACAACGATTTCCGCATGCGCCTGCGCGACTACCTGGCAAAGGAAGTCATCCCCCACGTGGACCAGTGGGAGAAGGAGCACATCGTGCCCAAGGAAGCGTGGCGCAAGATGGGGGAGGCGGGTTTTTTGTGTACCTCGGTTCCCAAGGAGTACGGCGGGCCCGGACTGGATTTCATGTACTCGCTCATCGTGAGCGAGGAAATGGCGCGCACCGCCCATTCCGGTTTGATGGTCAGCCTGCACTCGGACGTGGTCGTGCCTTATATCGAAGCCTTCGGCAGCGAGGAGCAGAAGAAGAAGTACCTGCCCGGCTGCGTCACTGGCGAGATCATCAGCAGCGTGGCCATGACCGAGCCCGACACGGGCAGCGACCTTTCCAGCATGACCACCACTGCCGTCGAGGATGGCGACGAGATCGTCATCAACGGCACCAAGACCTTCATCTCCAACGGCATCAACACCAACCTGTGCATCGTGGCGGCCAGGGATCCCCAGATCGACGATCCATACCAGGCCATCAGCCTGTATCTCGTCGAGGGCGGCACCCCCGGTTTCAAGTCCGGCAGGCATCTCGAGAAGATGGGATTCCACAGCCAGGACACGGCCGAGCTGTTCTTCTCCAATTGCCGCATCCCCAAGGAGAACATCCTGGGCCAGAAGGGCGCCGGCTTCATCATGTTAATGCAGAAACTCCAGCAGGAGCGCCTGGTCTGTTCCATGGGCGCGGTGGCCAGCGCCGAGGTAGTCATGGAGCACCTGATCGAGTACTGCAAGACGAATCCTCCCGGCCAGAAGCCGTTGAGCAAGTACCAGGCCACCCAGTTCCAGCTCGTGGAGATGATGACCGAGGTCAAGCTGGGACGTACCTTCCTGGACAAGCTCATCGCCGAACACATGGAAGGCTCCAACGTCGTGGTGGAAGTGTCCATGTCCAAATACTGGACAACGGACATGGTCAACAGAATCGTCAGACAGGCAATCGACATAATCGGCCTGCCCGCCATGCTGGAAGAACTCCCGCTGGCCAGGGCCTTTCGCGACGTGCGCATTCTGTCCATATTCGCGGGCACCAATGAGATCATGAAGACTATCGCCGCCCGTTTCATGGGGCTGTGACAACACCCTCCTGGTTGTTGCCTGTGCGATTGCGGGCGTTCCGGCGCGGGGCCGGGGCGCCCGCGCTGTTTTTTGGGGGTTGTTCGCGGAAATGTTCTTGATGCGGTCGGGCAAAAGCAATAACATGCCGGATTCGCGCCCGCCGGAATCGGCGGCTTGCGCCTGGGGGCCGGAAAACGGTGAACGCGCAACCGAACGGGAATTCGGAACATGGAAAACGCCCGTATCATGGGAATCATGGCGGACAGCCACGGCGACGCCGACAGCATACAAAAGGCGGTGGGCGCCCTGTCCGGGCAGGGATGCGACGCCATGATCCACCTGGGCGACGTGTGCGACTCCATGTGCCCGGAGACGGCGGACGCGTGCGTGGCGGTGCTGCGCGAACATGGAGTGCATACCCTCAAGGGCAACAACGACCACAACGTGGCGGTGAACGCGAAGGGACGGTCGGACGGACCGGTGTCACCAGAAACGGTGCAATGGCTGTCCGGCCTGCCGTGGGTCCTGCGGGTGGACGGTGGCGACTTTGCCCACTCGCTCCCCTTTGACAGGGAACTGGGACTCGTCGCCATGGTCGGGGACATGCAGCCGAGCTATGCCAGGAGGTACTTCCAGGAGAGCCCCGGCAACGTCCTGTTCCGGGGGCACAGCCACGCACCCGCCATCATCCATCCCAACGGAGACGGCCTGATGGAACGCGACCTCGTGCGCGGCGAAGTGATCCATCTGTCCACCTGCACGCCGTGTATCATCACGTGCGGGGCCCTCACCCGGGGCCTGTGCATGATGTGGGACCGTTCGGAGGCCAGAGTGACATCCCTGAAGCTGTAAGGACCAGCCCCCGGTTCCCGGCCATTGGGACCCGCTCTTCATCCCACGCCGAACACCAGCCAGCCGATGTATCCCGCGTAGGCGGCCACGAACACCCCGCCCTCCCATCTGTCCAGCTTCTTCCTGGCTCCGGTGAACATGTAGATGAACAGCAAAAGGCTCGCCACCACCACGGCCAGAAGGTCCACGTTGTTGGACCTGGAAAAGGGCAGGGGGCGGATGGTGGTGCTGACTCCCAGGACGAACAGGATGTTGAAGATGTTCGATCCCACCACGTTGCCCACGGCGATGTCCGCGTTCTTCCTGTAGGCGGCCATGCCCGAAGTTGCCAGTTCCGGAAGCGAGGTGCCCAGGGCAACGATGGTGAGGCCGATGACGGATTCACTCATGCCGAATCCCCTTGCCAGGGCCACGGCGCTACGAACGATGATTTCGCCGCCGCCGGCCAGTCCCACGAAGCCCGCGGCCACCAACAAAAGCGATCTGGGGACGGGTCGTTCCTCTTTCCTGGGCATGCCTTCGGGAGGTCCACCCTGGGTGGCGATGGACGCGGAGTAGTACAGGAATATGGCGAAAAAGCACAGGAGGATGAGTCCGTCGGCCCTGTTCAGGAGCAAAGCGGCGTCGTCTCCCAGGATGTGGTCGTTGGCCAGGATCGCCAGGACCACAGCGGCCAGCAGGCTGAAAGGAATCTCCTTGTAGACGGTGCCCCGGCTTACGGCAAGGGGATGGATCAACGCGCACACGCCCAGGATCAGCAGGATGTTCGCAACGTTGGAGCCCAGTACGTTGCCCACTGCTATGGCTCCGTTGCCCCTGGCGCTGGCGAACAGGTTGACGAACAGTTCGGGCAGCGAGGTGCCGAAGGCGACCACGGTAAGGCCGATGACCAGGTCCGAAACATTGAACCGCCGGGCGATGGACGACGCTCCGTCCACCATGAAGTCCGCGCCCTTGATCAGCAGGGCGAATCCGACAACGAGCAGGGCGAGTTGCAGCATCCACATATAGGGGTTTCCTCCTGGGGGCAGGGACTGCACGGAACGGGTTTTCAGGTCTCGTCACGATTCGTCAGGATTTCCCGGCGCAGACACCGGGCCACCTGTTCCACCGCTTCGGCCACCACCGGTGTCAGGGATTCGGAAAAACTGGTGAGGTCCCCGGCCTCGATGCCGATGATTCGTACCTCTGCGATGCGCCGGCCCAGCAGTTTTTCCCGCAAAGCAAGTGCGTCCAGGAAGCCGCCGCCGTGAACCGAGGAAAGATGACACGTGGGAGCCGCATCCATCTCGTCCGGGGCGAATTCCCGGATGGTGCCCGGCGCGGCCCCTGTAGCCATGGCGTCCACAACAACCAGGCGTTCCACCTCCTGGATCATGTCCAGCAGGGACAGCCCGCCCGCGCCTCCCTCGGTGAGGGTCACCCGGCCGGGAACGCCCAGTTCCCCAAGGCGGCGCACCACGGCCACTCCGGCTCCGTCATCGGCCAGGATCGGACTTCCGACCCCGAGTATTTGTGTGGCAATACGTGTCATGTCGACTCCAACCTGAATCCGCCACAAAAGTATGGGGAAGACCGCGGATAGTCAAGGAAGAACCTGTCCCCGCACGATTGGAGCGGATCGCCGGAATGGACAACAGCCTCGCAACCGGGTAAGGTGAGTTCAACAGACAGGCCGGGATTTCCTCCCGGTCCGGCGCCCACCCCCGAACGGGAGATTGCCATGGAAAGCCTTCGCACGCCTGACGAATGTTTCGAGGATCTGCCCGAATACCGGTATGCCGCCCGATACACGGACGTGCCGGACACCGATGGCGGAACCCTATGCGTCCACCATGTGGACGCGGGGGGCGTGGACCGGCCCGTCGTGCTTCTCATGCACGGTGAACCCAGCTGGTCCTACCTGTACCGGAAGATGATTCCGATATTCGCGGAAAAGGGGTTTCGGGCCATAGCGCCGGACCTCGTGGGATTCGGCAAATCCGACAAGCCCGTGAAAACGTCGGACTACACGTACCAGCGCCACGTGGACTGGATGTCCGATTGGCTCCTGCAGATGCGGTTGCGTGACATCACCCTGGTGTGCCAGGACTGGGGCGGTCTCATCGGCCTGCGCCTGGTCGCCGCCCATCCTCACATGTTTGCGCGGGTGGTTGCGGCCAACACGGGATTGCCCACTGGCGAGCACGAGACGCCCGAGGCGTTTTTGCAGTGGCGGAAATTCTCCGTTGAAACGCCGGATTTCGACGCCGGGGCCATCGTGCAGATGGCCACGGTGTCCACGCTGCCGGACGATGTGGTAGCCGCCTACAATGCGCCCTTTCCGGACGACTCCTACAAGGCCGGGGCCAGGATATTCCCCTCTCTGGTGCCCGTGAACAGGGACGATCCGGGCGCAGCGGAAAACAGGGAGGCCTGGGAGGTTTTGCGTACCTTCGACAAGCCCTTTCTCACCGCCTTCAGCGACAAGGACCCCATCACCCGCGGCGGCGAGCGGATATTCCAGCATCGGATTCCCGGGGCCCGGGACCGCGGCCACGTGACCATAAAGGGCGGCGGCCATTTCCTGCAGGAGGACCAGGGCGAGCAGTTTGCAAAGGTGGTCATCGATTTCATCAGGGAAACATCCTGATCCGGAGGCGGGTATGGAGCAGGCGGAGCGGGACGCGAAAATGGAACAGGTCCTCAGGTACTTCATGGAGATTTCCCCCTTCGCCAACCACCTGGGTCTGGAACTGGTGTGGGCCAGGGACGGGGAGGTGGAGGTGGCCGCGGACATCCAGCCTTTTCACGCCAACACACAGGGCATCGCCCACGGCGGCCTCGTGTGCTCCCTCGCCGACCAGGCAGGGCCGCTCGCCGTGGCCACAAGGCTGAAAAAGGGGCAGATCCTGCGTACGGTCCAGCTTGACGTGCACTACCTGGCTCCGGGAAAATGCAGCCGGATCATAGCCAGGGGCAAGGCCGTGAAGACCGGCGGCAGGATAGCGGTGGCCGACGTCGAGGTGGTGGACGAAAACGGCAAGGCGCTGGCCGTTGCCCGCGTTTTGTGCGCGGTGGTGGACGTGCCCGGTGATGGAACCAAGCCGGCAATTTTTCAGGAATAGGCGAAAGTCACTCATTTCCGGAGGAGCATGGGTATCAAGGCGGTTATTTTCGACCTGGGAGGGGTGATCCTGGAATCACCCATGGAGGTGTTCGCCGCGTTCGAAAGGGAACGGGGCCTGCCGCAGAATTTCTTGAACCGGCTCATAGTGAACGCCGGGGAACAGGGCGCCTGGGCGCGTCTGGAACGGGGGGAACTCAATCTCGACCGGTTTTTCAAGGAGTTCGACGAGGAGATCCGGGCGGCGGGCGCCGACATTTCCAGCAGCGAGCTGATGATGGCGGTGGCGGGCAATACACGCATACGGGACAACATGCTCCAGGCGGTGCGCAGGATTCGCGCGGCAGGGTTCAAGGTGGCGGCGTTGACCAACAACTGGCTCGTGGGGGACGGCACGTCAACGGGGTTGGAGGGCTTCACCAGCGAGTTCGACCAGTTCGTGGAGTCAAGCCGCGAGGGACTTGCCAAGCCCGATCCCGGGATCTACCAGGTGGTCCTGGACCGGCTGGGAGTGCAGGCCGGTGAAGCCGTGTTTCTGGACGACATCGGCAGGAATCTCAAGCCCGCACGGGCCATGGGTATGACCACCATCAAGGTGGGCAGGCCCGAGCAGGCGCTGGCCGAGCTGGGCGAGGTCCTGGGCATGGACCTATCAGGATGACGGCGGCTTAACACCGTACGCCGGGGTTGAAACCCCGGTCTGATTGCCCTTGTCCCCCGCGGGGACTGCCAAAGGAAAATGAATACCGATTGTATCGGGCACGGCGCGCCGTGCCCTCGGGTTTGGCTTCGGCATCACCGTGCAAGCGTCATGTCCCGTGGTTTTGTCCAACGCAGTGCGCCTGTCCCCCATCAGGAGATCAGCGCGAATTTTTCATCGTACACCCTGGCCACGTCTTTCTCCACCTCGGTGAACAATTCGCGGTAATCCTTGACGTATTCCTCGTCCTCGCGGGTGCGGCGGCGCAGGGATTCGCCGAACACGCGCAGCGTCTCCGGTCCCACGTTGACCTTGCGCATACCAAGCCCCGCCGCGGCCGCCAGGTCGCCGCCATCGATCCAGTCCCCGCCGTGCAGCACGAATGGCGGATGGGGGGTGGCGTGCAACTCCCGCAGCAGGTCGAGGTCCAGCCGGGGCTTGGGAAAGTCCTTGCCGTGCTCGTTGCCCACGGAAATCGCGAGAAGATCCACTTCGCAGATTTCCGTAAACCGGGCCACGTCCTTCCTCGTTGTTTTCCGATGCCCCGCGCCTCCGTGGTAATGGCTGGCCACGTGCCCCACCTCCGCCTCCACCACCATGTCCGGTGCAATGCCGGCTATCCGATCCTTCATGGAGTTCACGAACGCCGCGTTCTCCTCGAGCGGCAGGTGGGAACAGTCCACCATCACCGCGTCGAATCCCAGCCGCGCGCATTCCAGGATCAATTCCGGGTCGCCCGCGTGATCCAGCATGAGATACAGCCGGTCCGGGAACCTGCCGCGCGCCGTGTCGCAGGCCCGGAACAGGATTTCCAGGTCCGCGTACCCGGCCGCCTTGGGGCTTATGGACATGATGGCCGGCGAATTGTTGCGCCCCATGGAGCGCAGCAGGGGGCGCACCTCGTGGGTGTCGTTCATGTTGAAGGCCCAGAAAAAGGCGCCGGATCGTATCGCTTGCTTGAGGGGCATAAAGGCTTCCATAGAGGGGGATGACAACGTTTGTCGGGTTTGGGGCAGTGTAGGCCATTTGGTGGGAGGTTGCAAGGCGGTCGGCCAAGTGGTTGGTCGGGTATCCGGAGTGTGGCAAAGGCCGGATCCGAAAGAATTCCGGCGCGGGGGGCGAAGCCGGCGGTCGCTCGTGTTTCGGGACAGGAGCCCCGGCCCGGTCGTACTTGTCCGCTTCGGCCCTTCCGCCCGGGGTCTTTCGGTTTGCGCCCGCGCCTTTCTGTCCACCACTCAGGGCAGGTTGCGGGAGACCGTGCGGACCATCCCGCCGTTTTGGAAGACGCGGACTTCGAGTGGCATCTGTCCCGGGAGGTTGTGGGTGGCGCAGGCGAGGCACGGGTCATAGGCGCGGAAGGCCATCTCCACGCGGTCCAGAATCTCGTTGTCGGCGGCGCCTTTTTTTATGTAGTGCTGGGCCGCCTTTTTCACGCTCATGCCCATGGCCGCGTTGTTCTGGGCGGTGGCCACGATGAGGTTGACCTTTTCGACCTCGCCCCTGCTGTCGCAGACGTAGTGGTGGTACAGGGTGCCGCGGGCCGCTTCCACCACGCCCACGCCTTCGCCGGGCTCCTTTTCCGGAAGCTGGCGCACGTTCGTGTCCGTGATTTCGGGGTCCCTGGCAAGACGCAGCACCTCTTCGCAGGCGAAGAGGTTTTCCACGAGGCGCGCCCAGTGGAAGGCCAGGGTGTTGTGCACGGGTTTCGTGCCGAAGAAGCCATACATGCGGTCGTATGCTTCCTGGGCCAGAGGGGTCGCCATGCCGTCGGCCACGTTCAGCCGGGCCAAAGAGTTCACCCGGAACACCCCGCTGTCCGCGCCGTCCACCATGCCGCGCCATCCCACTTTTTTCAGGTACGGGAACTTGAGGTAGGACCAGGGCTCCACGCGTTCGGCAACGTGGTCGAGATAATCGGCCGGGGCGAACGTGCACTGCTCGGACCCGTCAGGCCCCACCACGCGTACGTCGCCGTCGTAGAAGTTGACCTTGCCCGCGTCGTCCACGAGGCCGGCGTAGTAGGTCTCGTGGCGGTAGATGTCCGAGGCGATGAGGTCGCGGTACGCGTCGTTTTCGAGCACGAGCTCGTCGAAGATTTCAAGGGACGTTTTGGCGAAGTCCAGCATGGACTCGGCCATGGTCTCGATCCGTTCGCGGTCCTCTTCCGCCAAAGGCTTTGCCATGCCTCCGGGAAGGGATGCCACCGGGTGGATGGGATGGCCGCAGATGATGCCCTGGATGGTCTGGGCGTAGCCACGGTTTTTCATGACCGCAAGCCCGGTTTCCTTTCCCACGGCGTCGATCAGGCCCAAAAGGTTTCGCTTTTCCGGCGCGGCGTCGGCGCCGGGGATGAAGTCCGGCGCGCCAAGGGCGTAGAAGTGCAGCACGTGGCTGTGGGAGATGTGGGCATTGTAGAACAGCTCGCGCAGCTTGCGCGCCGCCGGGGGAATGGTGACGCCGTACACCGCGTCGCCCGCCTTGGACGAGGCCATGTGGTGCGCGCCCGGGCACACGCCGCAGATCTTGGGCATGATGCGGGGCAGTTCCTCGACGGGCCGCCCCTGGCAGAATCGTTCGAAACCGCGCAGTTCCACCACCTGGAAGTAGCAGTCGGCCACGTTGCCGTCGTCATCCAGCAGAATGTCGATCTTGCCGTGACCCTCAAGCCTCGTTATGGGGGAGATGGTGATTCTCTTTTCCATCCTGGTTCACCTTTCGCCGTTGTTTCGTTCTCGCAATGGCGTATTTCGGAAATGTTCGGGGCATTCGCCCGTCGCGCCGGACGCGACGGCTACTTCTTCTCCTCCTTCACGCATCGGTGCGCGATGGCCGAAGGGAAGGTAAAGCGGTAGAACGTGCCCAGCGGGTCGGCGATGGCGTTCACCGCGGACTTCATTTTCCCGGCCGGGATGTTGTCCTCGCCGTCCGGTCCGAAGATGGAACCGAACGCGGTGGCCGCCTCGGCGCCCATGTCCCGCACCGTGGGGGCCGGGCCGAAGCATCCCCGGCAGGGCATGTTCACGTTTACGCAGCTTGCGCCGCATCCTCCGGCGGTTACCGGCCCCATGCAGGGGATGCCCTGGTCCAGGAAGCAACGGTCCTGGTCGGCCACCACGAGGTGGGGCCGGGTCACGGTCGCCACCTTCTTCGCCACCCGGCTGTCCCTGCGCGGGCATGTGTCGCACAATGCCTTGTCGTCGGCGATGGTGGCGCCCTTTGGGGGCAGGTCCCCGCCCTGGGCATAAGCGGCAATCACGCCCACCGCGTCCAGGATGCGCTCGGGCGTGGGCGGGCACCCGGGCAGGTAGTAATCCACGTCCACCACCTGGTCCAGCGCGTACACGGAATCGTGGAAACCGGGCAGGGTGAGTTCCATGCCGCCCACGGTGACCTTTTCCTCGGGACGGTGTCCGTCCGGGTTCTCCGTGGAAGCCGTGTCCTGGTAGGCGACATCGAAGACGCCCTGTTTGTCCGACACATTGGCAAGGCCCGGAATGCCGCCGTGGGTGGCGCACACGCCATAGGCGATGAGCACCTTGCAGCGTTTCCGTAACAGCACCGCGTCCTCGGCCTGCTCGGTGGTGCGCACCGAGCCGTTGAACAGGCCGATGTCGATGGAGTCCGGCTCCATGGCTTCGAGATCGTCGCGCTTGAAGTCCATGGCCACGGGCCAGTAGACCACGTCCGCGATTTCCACCACGTCCAGCAGTTTTTCCTCGATGTCCAGGAGCGACACGTCGCAGCCGCCGCACGCGGCCGCCCAGTTCATGCAGATTTTTATCTTGTCGGCCATATTTCCTGTCCTTGTTTTCGGTTCGAAATGTGGCTGTATTTCATGGGCGCGGACTACACCGCGAGCCGGTTGTCCACCCTGGCCAGCGGATTGGGACCCAGGCCGCGCAGCTTCGCATCCATCTGGGCCACCGTGTCCACGAATTTCTGCGAACCGGACACGCCGATGTAGTCCCACTTGAGCCGCGCGGGATCCAGTCCCAACTGGTCCATGAGCCGCACCAGCAGCGTGATCCGCTTGTCCGTGAGGTAGTTGCCGTGGATGTGGTGGCAGCCCCCGTGGGGACAGCCCGCCACGATCACGCCGTCCACGCCCCGGCGGAACATTTCCATGATGAGGGCGGAGTTCACGGACGACGAGCAGCGGATGCGGGTGCTCCGGTAGTTGACGGGAGCCCGCATGCGGGACGCGCCCGCAAGGTCGGCCGCCGCGTAGGAACACCAGTAGCAGAGCAGCGCCATGATCTTCGGGTCCCCATCGGCTACGCCGGCGAACGCGGCGTCCACCTGGGCCAGGATGTGCCCGTCCGTGTGGTTTCGCACCTGGGCCGCGTGGGTGGGGCAGGCGGCGGCGCACAGACCGCAGCTCTGGCAGAAGGCGGGATCCACGGCCACGCCGTCCTCGCTGACACTGATGGCGCCGTGCGGGCACACGGTCTCGCACATGCGGCACCCGATGCAGACCTCGGGCGCTATGGAGGAAACGAACTTGGGCAGGTCCTTTTTCCCGGACATGAGAACGGGCAGGGCGGCCATGGCGGCGGCCCGCCCCTGCTCCACGGCCTGCTGCACCACCTTGGGGCCGGAAGCCGCGCCCACGGCGTACACGCGGTCCACGAAGGTTTCCGTGGGCCGGAATATGCGGGGCTGGTTCTCCATGGGAAACCCGTCGCTGTCGGTGGAAACGCCCAGTTTTTCGTACAGGTCGTCGGACGACTGCCGTGGCACCTGGGCACTGGCCAGGACCACCATGTCGGCGTCGATGGCCAACTCGCCGTCCTGGAACTCGTACTCGCCGCCCGAGGAAGCCGGCTGGTTCTCCACCTGGGACACCCGGAGTCGCAGGCCGTCGCCGTTTCCCCCGGCGATCTCCTCCATGTTGCCGCGCACGAACTCGATACCCATGCGCCTCACCGTGTCGTACATGGACTCGAAGGCCCGTTCGTAGGTGCGGATGTCGTAGTAGTAGAGGATGGTGACCTCGGTTTCGAACATGGTCTGGGCGATGCGCTCGGCCTGCTTCATGGTGATGCCGCAGCAGGTCTTGGAGCAGTAGGGCACACCCCTGCCCTCCCTGTCCAGGGTGGCGCGGGACCCGGCGCAGAGCACGAACACGACGTGCTCGGGCGTCTCCCCCGCCGACGTCAGAACCTTTCCTTCGTCCATCATCCTCTCGAACTCGATACCCGTGACCACGTCCGGGGAGTTGTAGCGGTACTCCGGAAGCCGGTTCAGGTCGTAGTGCTCGAACCCGGTGGAGAGGAACACCGCTCCGTATTCCTCCTCCACGGTTTCCGGTTTCGCGGACAGGTCGATGGCGTTGGTGGGACACACGGGCACGCAGTCGCCGCATTTGGTGCAGAAGGCTTCCAGGATGTTGTATGTGTCGGGCAGGGCTCGGGGAAAGTCCTTGTCTATGGCCTTTCTGGCGTACAGGCCCTCCTGGTGGTCGGACACCGCGGTTTCCGGGCAGACCTCGGCGCACTTGCCGCAGGAGATGCACAGGTCCGGATTCACGAACCGGGGAGCCACGTCGATCCTGGCGGAGAAGTTGCCGTTGCTTTTGGCTATGTCCGCCACCGTGGACCGGGTGTATGCGTCGATGGACGGGCTGGTCAGCACGCCCCGGGCCTGTACCGGACCCACGCACGTGCTCACGCATTTGCCCGACGACTTTTCCGACTGAAACAAAAACGGTATCTGGCACAACCTGCCGCCCAGGTACGTGCCCCTTTCCACCAGGGTCACGTCCCGGCCCATGGAGGCAAGGTCTTTTGCGGCGGCAAGGCCGGCCGGCCCTCCACCCACCACCAGAGCCCGCTGCTCGATGGGCACTGCCGGCGGCCGTGGTTCGTCCAGCGAGAGCCGCGCGTGGGCCATGGCCACCTCGTCCACGGCCTTGGCCGTGGACGCGTCCCCGGGTTCGTGAATCCAGGCGCACTGCTCGCGGATGTTGGCGATTTCGAACATGGCCTCGTCAAGTCCGGCGGCTCGCAGGGCCTGGCCCAGAAAGTCCTCCGGAAACCGCAGGCCGGTACGGCCCGAACACCCGGCGAACAGGACCCTGTCCGCCCCGTTGTCCTGGAGGCTTTTGGCCATCCTCGCCAACTCCGACTTCGAGCACAAAAAGTCGCTCTGCTCCACAAAGGCCACTCCGGGCAGGGCCCCGGCAGCGGCCCGGACCTTGTCCGTGTCCAGGCAGTCCGACACCTGGCCGTGGCACCCGCAGATGTAGACCCCGATCCTGGGTTCCGTCATCAGCCACCTCCTCGCGTTTGTGTACGCCGGTTTCGTGTTCGTTCTCCGGCGAATCGCTTCAAAAAGTTAGGCGCCGCTTACTGTGCCACAAAAACCCGGGACTTGGGAAGGTTTTTGCCAAAAAAACCGGGAAATCTAATCCTTTGGTATGAAATGTCCCGCCGGACCATTCGTTCGCGACTACTCCGATAAGGGTAAGAACGCCGCGACAAGGCGGTGTTTCAACCCCCGAAAAATCCCTTGCCTTTCAATCATTTTAAAACGGACGCATTCGCGAATCCCGCAAAGGCCGGATTTCCGTGTCCCGCGACTGGGGATGGTTTCCGCGTAGGATTTTGGGCACGAAATGTGAAAACGATTCGTCGGGAATCCGTTCATCAGCGAATTCGCCCGTCCGCGCATACCTGTTTTGCGGTCCAATGAGATTACGCGATCGCCTGCGAACCGCCGCGCGGTTTTCCGTCGGTATGGATGGCCACCGGTTTGTGAAACCCCGGAGCAACAAGGAGGTAGTGATGAAGTTTGAGAGATTTGTCCTGGCCACGATGCTGGCCGTGGCCGTGGCCCTGTCCGCGTCTCCCGCCGGCGCCAAGACCGTGTGGAAGACGGGAACCCTGGTACCGGAGGGCGTGGGATACGCCACCTACATCAAGGAGATCCTGCTTCCGGGCCTGGAAGAGGTTACCGACGGCGAGATCACCTCCAAGGTCTACTGGGGCGGCATCATGGGCGACGACGAGGACTGCCTCAAGAAGATGCACATAGGACAGCTGCAAAGCTGCGGCATGTCCGCGCAGGGCACGCTTCTGGCCTGCCCGGAAATGGGCGTGCTCACCCTGCCCTTCATGTTCCGGGGTTACGACGAGGTGGATTACGTGCGCGACAACATGTTCGACACCTTCGACGAGATCATGCAGAGCCACGGCATGAAGCTCATGCTGTGGCTGGACCAGGGATTCGACCAGATTTACTCCACAAAGTATCCCATGTCCGAGGTGGAGCAATTCAAGGACGCGCGGTTCATCACCTGGTACGGCGAGATCGAGGAGGAGATGCTGGCCATGGTGGGTGTCAAGCCCATTCCCGTGAACGTGCCCGAGTTCAACACCACCATCCGCCAGGGAGTCGCGGACACCTACCTGGGCCCCGCCATCTGGTGCGTGGCCACCCAGCTTTACAGTACGGTGCGGTACGTGAACAACACGGACGTGCGCTACTCCCCGGGCGTCATGGTGGTCGCCCTGGACACCTGGAACGACTTGCCGGAAGAGTACAGGAAGCGCATGAGCGAAAAACGGCCCGAATGGCAGAAACCCTTTGTGGAAGGCTCCCGGGTGGACAACCGGAAGTGCCTGGACGCGGTGTTCCAGTACGGCGTGCGGGAGGTGAAGATGAAGCCCGACGAGCTGCAAAAGTTCAAGGACCGCACCCGGCCGCTTTGGAACGGCATGGCGGGCAAGATGTACTCCAAGGAGCTCCTGGAGGAGCTGAAGGCGGAACTGGAGGAGTACCGAAAGAGCAAGGGCCAGTAGCAACGCCCCTTAACAGCCCGTTGAAAAACCAGGGATTTACAGCCTGTTCAAAAACGATGGGATGCAAGGCGCGCGAATTTCGAGGAATAAGGCGTACTTATGGTACGCCGCACTGACGAGAAATGAAGTGCAACGCCGCAGATCGCGTTTTTCAACAGGCTGTTAACGATCGACGGAGCCGGTTGGGGGCTTCGGGCACGCGCCGCGGCATGCCGCCCCGGATACGGGACGCTGCCGCGGCGTTTTGTTTTTTGCCGGGAAATGAACAACAGATGATCGCCCCGAGTCCGTCCGTGTAAAGGGGCGGTCATGAATATCCCTCAAATCCATTTCACTTTTCCCGCCAGACGGGTAGAATGGTCCGTATGCCTTTTCACGGAGCCGGTGCATGGCGACAGAAGACAATATCTGGGTGCTGAACTTCCTTCCCAGGCTGGAGGAGAGCCTGGGCGCCGCGAACCTGTTAGGCGTGGCCTGCCGGGTCATGCAGGGTGTGAAGCTGCCCTATGCCTGCGAGATCACCGAGTACGAGGACTCCCGACCCAGGCGACAGATCATGCCCAGCTACCTGGCCGACCTGGTGGTCGCCGACGTCCGGGCCAATGACCGTTGGGTGCCCCGTGTGGTGCTGGAATGCCGGGCCAGGCAGATTTCGCCATACGCCGCGCTGAACCACGACATGAAGGCCGAGGCCCACAAGCGGGTTCACCCGTACCTTCGTTACGGTCTGCTTCTGGGAAAGCAGCATCAGGGCAGGCTGTCGGGAAGGGTGCTGCGGCACGGGAGCCACCTGGATTTCATGATGGTGTGGCAGGGGCTTGAACCCTCGGACGGGGAGTGGGACCGGTTTGTCCGGGTGCTGGCCGAGGAGGTGGAGGCCTCCCGCAGGCTCGAGGTCATCCTCAAGGGCAGGTCCACCATCAACGTCCCGACGTACACGGTAATGCGCCGCAAGCTGGATTTCGAGTGATCCCCGCCGCCACGGTCCCGATCTTTCCCTTGGGGCATCCCGGAAACGGCCACTTGCCCCAAACCCCGTGACACCTTTGCTTTCCCTGTGGTAAGACCGGCGCATGTCAGCGATCCTTGAAGTCAGGAACCTGGTAAAGCACTATCCCGGCGTAATCGCCGTGGACGGGGTGTCCTTCGCCCTGGAGCCGGGGGTTTGCTTCGGGCTGCTGGGGCCCAACGGCGCGGGCAAGACGACGACCATCGAGATCATCGAGGGCCTCGTCAAACCCACGTCCGGGGAGGTTCTGTACAAGGGAGGGGCGCGGGGCCGGGATTTCGTCCAGGAGGTGGGCATTCAGTTCCAGCACACGGCCCTGCCGGAGTTTCTGACCGTGGGCGAGGTGCTGCGCACCTTCGCGAATTTCTACAAAACACCCATGCCGCTGGACTCGCTGGCGGAGCTGTGCCAGCTGGGGGACATCATGGATCGGGACAACGGGAAGATTTCCGGAGGGCAGAAGCAGCGGCTCCTGCTGGCCCTGGCCCTGGTCAACGACCCGGACCTGGTCTTCCTGGACGAGCCCACCACGGGCCTGGATCCCCAGGCCCGGCGCAACGTCTGGGACATCGTGGAGGGGATAAGGCAACGTGGCAAGACGCTGGTGCTGACCACCCATTACCTGGAGGAGGCCCAACTGCTGGCCGACGATGTGGCCATCATGGACTCGGGAAGAATCATCGCCAGGGGCAGCCCGGAGCGGCTCTTGCGCAAGCATCGCACCGGAGTCACCGTGATTCTTCCCCGGGAGGCTTTCGCCGAGGCGCCGGACCAGGATTTCGCACGACGGATTGGGGAGGACGGGGCCGTGTACGTGAACGGGTCCCAGGTGGAGATTCTCGCCACGGACGTGAATGCGTGCATGCGGGCGTTGCTCGCCACGGGCGCTGACCTTTCCGACATGGAGGTCCGGTCCTACAGCCTGGAGGACCTGTTTTTGGAGCTTACCGGAAAGAAGCTCAGGGACTGAGGATGTTCGGACGGTTCAAATCCATATTCGTGGCCCGCACCCTGGAGTTTTTCCGGGACCGGGCCAGCCTGGGCTGGAACTTCATGTTCCCCTTCCTGGTGGTGGCGGGGTTCGCCCTCATGTTCTCGCGGGGCGGCGAGATCACCCAGTACAAGGCCGGAGTGGTGCCCACCGCCGAAGGTCGATCGGTCGCCGCGCTCCCCGCCGATGTCAGGGAGCAGACGAGGCTCACCCTGGTCGAGTGCGGCGGCATGGAACAGTGCATGGAGAAACTGCGCCACCACAAGCTGCACCTGGTGCTCGAGGCCGGTACCAGCCCCCTTGAATACTACATGAATCCGGAATCACCGGACGGGCAGGTGGCCGAAGCCCTGTTGCTCTCCGCCCTGGCCGGACGGGATCTGCTGGTTTCCAGGGCCTCGCGGGGCGTGGTGCCCGCCGGCCGCATAGAGTACGTTGACTGGCTGTTTCCCGGGATCATCGCCATGAACATGATGTTCTCCGCGTTGTTCGGAGTGGGCTATGTAGTGGTTCGCTACCGGAAGATGGGGGTGCTCAAGAGGTTGTCGGTGACGCCGCTTACCGCCTTCGAGTATCTTTCCGCGGAGGTCCTGTGCCGCATCCTGCTCATCCTGTTCGCCAGCGCGGTGGTGTACGGGATCACGGCGTGGATGTTCGGTTTCGCCTGCAAGGGCTCCTACGTGGACCTGTTCGTCATACTCACGCTGGGCGCGGCGTGCGTTACCGCGCTGTCCCTCATCATCGCGTGCCGAGGCACCAGCGAGGAGTTCGCCAACGGGCTGCTCAACGCCATTGCGTGGCCCATGATGTTTCTGTCCGAGGTGTGGTTTTCGCTGGAAGGCACGCCGGACTATGTACAAGGGTTCGCGGAGTTCTTTCCCCTGACCCATGTTATCGACGGCATGCGGGCCATCATCTTTGAAGGCGCCACCCTGGCCGATCTGGGCGGGGAGATGCTGATACTGGTTGCCATGACCGGGGTGTTTCTGGCCGTGGGTTCAGCCCTTTTCCGGTGGACGCGATAGCGACGCGTCTCAGCCGTTCCGGGGTTTGCGGGCCCTGTTGTTGTTTGGTGCCGGCGTTTCCGGATAGGACAGGGCCAGGGTGTACAGGGCGCCGCCCGGAGTCCCCACCAGGATGCGGTTGTCCGGAGTGACCCGGAACATGGATTCCGGGCCGATGCGCCACGTGGCGGTCCGCTCCCAGGCCACCCACACATGGAGGAACCCGTCGAAGCACTGGGTCGTCCATCGCCCCGCCCCAGGCCCGCGCTGTATGTCCACGACCCGGGTTCCCCTGGCGAATTCCCACACCTTTCCCCCCGGGATTTCCCACATGGCGCAGTGCCCGTCGGCACCCACGGCGTAGAGCATGTCCCTGTTGTCGAAACGCAGGCAGGTGACGGACCATTTGCTGATATTGTACCCGGCCAGTTTCTTGTGGTCCTGTCGGGAATACACCTGGACGAAGCCGGTTTCGTAGCCCAGGGCAAATACGGCATGCCCGGGGTCCGAGGCCACCGCGGTGATGCGGCCCATGCCGTCGGATCGGATCACCTTGTGGGGTTCGCCGATTTCCGTGGGCTCCCAGATCCAGGCGTCTTCGTCCATGGCCGCCACCACCGGACCTTCGGGGCCGAGGGATCCCAGTACGGAGCAAACGGCGGGGGTGTTGTCGATCCAGTTGATGAGCCTGCCGTCGTATCGGTCCCAGCAGCGCAGGACGTTGTCCTTGCCGGCGGAAACCACGATTCTGTCGTTGACCGCGCGGACGGCGGTGACCAGCCCTCCGTGGCCCTTGCCCATGGCCATGGTTTCCCTGGTCAGGGGAGTCCAGCACAGAACGCGGTCCCGCGCGCCGCAGACCAGGGAGAAGGGGTTTTCCACGAAGTCGTAGGCGCCGGTCCAGTCCATGTAGTCCACGCCCGTCCACACCGGGGGCGTGTCCCGGGTAAGGGTGTACCAGACCGCATGCCGGTCCGTGGTGAGGCAGACGACGGATTCGCCCTCGCTGTCCATGGCCAGGCCGGCGATTCCCGGTTCCCCGGAGGCCTCGCCGTCTCCCGGATCTCCCAGGCGCACCGCCTTCACCGTGCCGTCGCGGCCGCCCGCCGCCAGGTGCCGTCCGTCCGCGGAAAGGGACAGACCGCACACCGCGCCGCCCTGCATCTGAAACTGCTCCCGCCATTCCGGGTCACCAGCCCGGCGCGTGTACACCTCGCCGTCCGAACACCCCACCGCGGCCATGCCGCCGTCGAAATCGCAGCTTATGCACCGGATATTGGTCCTGCCCACCGGCCCGTCCAGGGACACGAGGCGCGCACCCGGCTGGGGCAGCAGAAAGACCCGATTCATGGTGGCGGCAGCCGACTGCCCGGAAAACCGGACTTCCAGGTGCTGGAGGCGTCTGCTCGGGAAGCTGCCCTTCTGGACCAGGGCGCCGGTGCCGGCGTCCCAGAAGCAGATGCGGTTGTCCTTCCCCACGGTCACCACGGTGTATCCGTAGGCGCCGATGCCTTGCAGGCCGCGCCTGTGGGCGATCCAGGACCGAATCACCTCCCCGGAGTGGGGGGCGTAGAGATGGACCATGCCCTCGTTGGTGCCGAAAGCCCAGAAGCCCTGGCCCGGCACGAAGGTCACGTGGGAACCGGCTTCCCTTCCAACCAGGTGGGAATCCACCTCCCTGCCCGAACCCAGGTCCCAGAAAACGGCAAGCCCCTCGCGGTCCAGCGAACAGGCCCGTTCCTCGTTCTCCAGCATTACCAAACAGTCCACCGGGCTTTTGTGCCGTGACTCCAGGCGCACAAGGTCCCGCCTGTGGGGACGCAGCACCCACACGGTGCCTCCATGGCAGCCCACCATGACCTGTGCCGACGTCAGACCGGCGTCCATGCTCGTGGGCATCTCCGGCAGCTGCACCGACCACAGTTCTCCGGCCCCATCCGTGGAATCGCCCGCGTGGCTGTTATAGGTGAAGTATGGCGAGGTGGGCCAGCCTCCGGCGGACATTCTTCTGCGCACGCCCCGGCTCACCGGATCGTCACGGTCCCGGGCCAGGGCCAGCGGGCACAGGAGGCCGGGATGCGACGTGAGTTCGTACACCGCCTTTTCCAGGAAGGTGCGGTGGGCCAGGGGCACTTTCCTGCCGGCGCGTTCCGTGGGCAGCAGCCGGTAGTCATACAGCAGTTCCGAAGCACCCTTCAGCCGGCACTTCATTTCCATGAACACGGGGTCGGTGACCAGGGCTTCCAGTTCGTCAATCCGCCCCACCATGGCCAGGTGCGCGGGCCCGTGGGCAAGGGCGTAGGCCGAGGTGTGCCTTTTCCGCCATTCGTCCATGCAGAAGGCGGCGAGCCGCATGTGCCCGTTGCGCGTGGACGTCAGATACGGCCCGGCCAGCAGTTCGTCGGTCAGCCATGCCTCCAGCGTCTTGTGAAACAACCGGTAGCAGGGTTCTTCGCTGTCCGTGCGGATTTCCTGCAGCAGGGGAGCCAGTCTGCGGCACAGGGGGATCAGTTCGAACTGGACGTCCAGGTCGCAGGCCCTGGCCAGTTCGGTCTGGGGCAGGGGCTCCCTGGAGGCGGCGACCACCTCGAACAGCTTGCGGGCCATACCGTAGGACCCGGTGTCCGAATACCTGCGGGACAGCATCTCCTGGTACAGGCCGAACAGACCCGGAGGCAGGGTGTCAACGGACTCCACCGGCAGCCGGCCCGACTCGATTTCGGCCAGGGCCTGGCCTATGTACAGGATGTTGCCTTCGCTCTTCTCCGAAAGCATCCGCACAACCTCCGAGGCCTGCATGCCTGACCTGGCCAGTCTGGACGCGAGGGGCCCGGACTTGAGCCGGTTGCCTATGTGCGCCACCAGGTCGGCGAGGTTGCGCGGTCCCCCGATGAACACCTCGTGAGAGGCCGACTCCGTCAATTGTTCCGGAAGAGGGGCGTCCGTCCTGGTGGTCACCAGGAGCCGCAGCCACCGGGGCAGCAGGTACACTCCCTCGGCAAGCACGTCTATGATGCTCACGCCCTTGTCCACGAGCAGGGCCTCGTCCAGCCCGTCCACCACGATGCACCGGGTCCGGCCGCCCGGCGGATCCAGTTTTTCCAGCGCTGCCAGAAAGGCGTTGGCGAACACGCTCTTGGGATCCTCATGGGCCCGGGCGAACGCCTCCTTCAGGGCCGGCTCCTCAATCAGAGCGGCGAATCCCGGCATCCGCGAGGCCACCATGGCGGCGATGCTGTGGACGAATCTCTCGGGACGCAGGGTCTCGGGCACGTCGGCCCGGCAGCAGTGTGCCGCCAGGACGTAGCCTCCGGGGTTGGCGTGGATCAGCCGCGCCGCGAATGCGGTTTTCCCGAACCCCGGTTCGCCGACCAGGGTGAACACGGGTTCCCGCCGGGCCACCAGCCAGTGTTCCAATTCGGCGAACAGCCACTCCCGTCCGGAAAAGCCCTGGCGCTTGTTGTCGAGGTAGCCCATGAAGTCAAAGGGCTTTAGCCGCTGTTCCCAGGCCTGGTAGCGGACCTCCCCCACCAGGGCAGCCTCCACCGAGTCCGTGATCCGGGCCAGACCTCCCTTGTAGTCCTGCCTTGAACGGCGCCAGTTGCGCATGTTCACGGGCTCGTAACGGTGCAGCCGGAACGGAGGCTCGCAGGGGCTCACCATCACCGGGACCACCGGCTTCCCGGCCCGCGGTCCCGCGGCGATGCGAAGCTCCTCGATGGGCGGGACGCTCCCGGGTTCGTCCTCGATGTCCGCCGTAACCGAATCCGGAGACATCAGCGCCAGCACCACCTGGCAGGAACGCAAGTCCCTTTCCACGTCCGTCCGGGGCCGTTCCGTCCTCCCCTGGACCTTCCTGTGAGGCAGGACCTCGTACCCGGCGGCGTCCAGGTCGCGATACAACCGGTCCGCCAGTTCCCCGGCGTCGCCGGGGGAATGGCTCAGGTACACCTTCACGTTCCTGGCTATGCCCCGGCCTCCCCGAAACGCGCCCCTTCCCCAGACATGGCCGCAGGCCGAGCACGAAAACAGCATGTGGTCTTCATGGAAACGGACCCTGCCGGATCGGCAGGTCGGGCAGATGGTGGATTCCTTGTCGGTCATGCGGTTCCGGTGCGTACCCTGGCCTGAATCGGTGGTGAAAACATTGATGTGCCCGCCAAAAGCCGTCCGATGCCGGCTTTTCATACAGGGTGGGACGACTGCGCCGTGCGTGCCGGAGCGAAATCCGGCCCCTGCCCTCCGGGTCCGTCCCGGGCGGGGCGCCCGGCCGTCGGCCACTGGGGCACACCCGGCAAGGCGTCCACTATACATTTGCCCGGCCCCGTGGGCAAGGGGCGGGCAAGGGGTTCGCACCGAGGAGTTTCACACGGCCGGTACGGTGCCCGTGCCGGACAAATTGGTTGACATTTCCGCAATTTGGAGCAAAATATCAAGGCTGTGCCATGTGCCTGAATCCGTGAGCGGTCTCAGGTGGTGCGGATGCGAGCAAGAGACCTGCCGGCTGTGCCAAAGTACGCCGGCCGGGCTTTGACGCCCCAGACACGCCGCATGAGGCCGCCCCGCAAGGGCGAAAAATCCTTTCACCCGGCGGGTGAAACAAATATTGTTTGAGAACATGCAAAAAGCCCGACTCATGATGTTCCTGAAGGATTTTGCAATATTTTCGTCAAGGATTCAGGGTGTATCAGCCCGTTGAAAAACTCGAAATTGGCAGCCTGTTCAAAAACGATGAGATGC
>JBKHBM010000178.1:0-6329 GCA_046542385.1 Desulfatibacillaceae bacterium
CTTGCATCTCATCGTTTTTGAACAGGCTGTAAATCCCCAGTTTTTCAACGGGCTGGTAAGGGCGAAACATCCTTTCACCCACCGGGTGAAACGAAGATTTGTTCAAAAAGACGCAAAAAGTCCGATTTATAGGGTTCTTGAAAGTTTCGTCAATATTTTCGCCACGGATTCAGGGGAAAGTCAATGGGGCTGGTTGCTCCTCATCATGACAAAAACAGTAGCACACCATCATGGTGTCCGGCAAGAGTCTGCTTTAAACATGTCTGCTTTAAACAGGACCGATGCGGGGCCAACATGGACCGCCGGTTTGCCCTGCTCCATTGCCTTTTCCCGCTTTTTCATCACACCGTGCTTGACGCGGGACCCGGTGTTGTGTACGCCACCAGGGGGATGCGGGTTGGGCGGCCGACGATCACATCGCCCATGGAGGGACCATGTTGTATTTCGGCTACGGCTCCAACCTCTGTTTGAAGGACCTGACCCGGTGGTGCGGCGAACGGGGGCTGCAAATGCCCTTTACCGCCACCGGGCGACCGGCGCTTCTGCCGGACCACGAACCGGTGTTCGACATCTTTTCCCGGTCCCGGGGCGGCGGGGTGCTGGATGTGCGGCCAAGGCGCGGGCACGTGGTATGGGGCTCCCTGTTCCAGGTGGACGACGCGGCCCTCGCCGTCCTGGACAAGAAGGAGGGCGCGCCCTTTCTGTACGAGCGCTACCCGGCCCGGGCGCTTACCACGGACGGGATGGAACACGGGGCGATCACCTACCGGGCTGCTCCCGGAAAGGCCAAACCCGGGTTCGTGGCCCCGACTGGGGAGTACGTGGACGTGGTGCGCGAAGGGTTGCGCGAACACGGCCTGGACTCCGTGGCGGTGGAATCGGCTGCCGAAGGGGGTTCCGCCTCGGCCCTTTCCGGCCTTTTCGTCTATGGAAGCCTCATGTCCGGTCTGCCCAACCATGCCCTTCTGGGAGGAAGGTACGAAATGTTTTTGCCCGCCACCGCGCCGGGCGTGCTCCATGACCTGGGCCCCTACCCGGGCATGCGGCTGGCGGAACAGTCAGGCCAGGTGGTGTTCGGTGAACTGTACAGCCTCATCGAACCCGAATCGGCCCTGGGCCCTCTGGACAGGCTGGAGGATTTCCGCGGCTACGGGCAGGCCGGCTCATTGTACCGCAGGGCCGTGATGGACGTGCGCGTCCGCGGTGGCAGGCAGGTGGCCTGGGTGTACATCCTCACGGAAAAGCCTCCGGGGCGCGTGGTCCCGGACGGCGACTGGCGCGCCGCCGCTCGGGGCTTGTAGCGACGCGGCGCGCGGGAAACCTGTATTCATGAACCTTGACGAACACCTGAAACTGGACCCACCCGGGGACGGGCCGCCGCCCAGCCTCGGGAAGACGCTGGCGGTCTACGCCATGGCCCTGGTGGGCTTTTCCGCCATTGCCGGCCTGTTCTACTTCGCGGCTTCCCTGTACTGGGCCGACGCCAACGAACAGGTCCACGCGTTTTTGCGCCGCACATTGTGGACGGTTCTGGGCATCTTCTATTTCGTGGCCACCGTAGCCGCCGTCATGGAACGGTTCGAGGCCCGCCGAGCCGGCCAGCAGGACCCCGGCGGCGAAAACGAAGAGGACGGCACCGGACTACCCCCACAGGACAACGACTGAGGGCGCGCGCCGCCTGGAAAGCACCGGGTACCATGCACCGTTTCGACCAGGACATCTCCCTGGAACAGAAGGGCCCCCTCACCCACGTGGGCGAGGTGTCGCCCCACTGGTCCATCAACTCCGTGGCCAACGGCGGCTACGTGATCGCCATGATCGCCACCGCCATGCTGGAACACTCGGAAAACCAGGCCACGCCCATCATCACGGCCAACTACCTCTACAAGTGCGAGATGGGCGACGTGCGCATCGACATCGAAAAGATGTCCGAATCCAGGCAGTTCGAGCGACTGGAGGCCAGGCTCGTCCAGGACGGCCGGGAGCGGGTGCGGGCCATGGGCACATTTCGCTCCGAGGAACCGGACTGCAAGGTGCGCCGGTACGAAAGCCGGGTGCCCGACATCGCCGCCCGGGAGGATTGCGTGGCCATTCCCCGGATGCCGAACTACACCCTGTACGACCACATGGACGTGCTCCTGGACCCGTCCTGCTCGGGATGGATGTCCGGAGGCGAACTGTCTGAAAAGTCCGAGATGTCCGGATGGATCAACTTCAAGGAGGACAGACCCCACGACCTGTACTCCGTTGCCCTGTGCGCGGACTCGTTCCCCCCGGCCGTCCTGGCCAGCCAGGGCATGGTGGCCTGGGTTCCCACCATCGAACTGTCCGTGAGCATCCGGAACATACCGGAAACGAGGTGGCTCAAGGCCGTGTTCCGCACCAGGTACATCGACTGCGGCATCCTGGAGGAGGACGGAGAGGTGTGGGACGAAAACGACCGGTTGTGCGCGGTGTCGAGGCAGATCGCCCAGTTCCGGGTATAGCCGTTCCGGCGCTGACGCCAGGATCGACCGCCCTTGCCCGCTTGGCGGGATAGCGTACGGAAAACGGGGCGGCCACGTGGGCCGCCCCTTCACAATCTCCAGCCGGGCTCGTGCCGCCGAACGCGTCCCGCCCTACCTGCCCGTTGAAAAACGATGAAATGCAAGGCGCGCGAATTTCGAGGAGCAGGGCGTACCCGTACAACGCCGCATCGACGGGGATGAAGCACAACGCCCGGGATCGGGTTTTTGGCAGGCTGCTACTTGCCCTGCTCCGCGTCGCGCAGGACCCGGCGCAGAATCTTGCCCACCGCGCTTTTGGGCAGTTCCTCCACGAACTCTATCTGTTTCGGGACCTTGTAGGCAGCGAGGTTTTCCCTGCAATGGGCCGTCACCTCCTCCACGGTCAGGATTTCCCCCTCCCTTGCGACCACGAAGGCCTTGACCGTCTCGCCCCGGTACTCGTCCGGAACGCCCACGGTGCAGGCCTCGGCGATTTTGGGGTGCGCGTGCAGGATCTCGTCCACCTCCTTGGGGTAGATGTTGTAGCCGCCTGCAATGATCATGTCCTTTTTCCGGTCCACGATGGTGATGTATCCATCCTCGTCGAACTGGCCGACGTCGCCGGTATGCAGCCATCCGTCCCTGAGCACCTCGGCCGTGGCCTCGGGCCTGTTGTAGTAACCGGCCATCACCTGGGGCCCCTTGATGCAGATCTCACCCGGTTCGCCCACCTGCATCTCCTTCGTGCCATCCTCCACGTCCACGATTTTTATGTCCGTGCTGGGCAGGGGCAACCCCACGGTGCCCACCTTGACCTTGCCGCCGTACGGGGAGGCGGTGGCGTCGGGCGATGTCTCGGTGAGGCCGTAGACCTCGCAGATGGTGGCGCCGGTGAGCTTCTCCAGCTGGTCGATGGTGGAGCGGTTCAGTGGCGCGGCTCCCGCGAAAAAGCCCTTGACCGAGGAGAAGTCCAGCTTGTGGAAGGCGGGATCGGCGAGCAGCCCCACGTAAATCGTGGGTACGCCCGGGATCACGGTAGGCTTGAATTTGTCGATCATCTCGATGATGACCCCGGGTTCGGGCCGGGGCACCAGGATGTCGCACCAGCCCATCCAGATGCACAGGTTCTGCAGGTTGGTGAACCCGGCTGCATGGAAGAAGGGGAAGATGCCGATGAACCGTTCCTCGCCCTTTTTGAAGCCCGCGAACCACGGCTGTATCTGCTGGACGTTGGACGACAGGTTGGCATGGGTGAGCATGACTCCCTTGGACACCCCGGTGGTGCCGCCCGTGTACAGCAAAGTCGCCGTCTCGTCCCATTTCGCCTGATTCTCCACCGGGTCGCCCGACTGGCGCTTTATGCACGCGAGAAACTCCGAGGCATTGTCACCGGACGCGACCTTCCGGTACATGTCCTTTTTCACGAATGGGAACAGCTGCTTTTTGGGGAATGGAAGGTAGTCGTTGACGTGGCAGGCGACCACGTGCTTGACCCCGGTCTTGCCGATGACATTTCGGACCCTGGGCAGCAGCACGTCCAGGCATACCAGTACGCTCGCCCTGGAATCGGTGAGCTGATGGGTCAACTCCCGTTCCGTGTACAGCGGGTTGTTGGGGGACGTCACCGCGCCGATGCGCAAGGCCGCGTAGGTGGCGATGACAGTCTGCGGGACATTGGGCAACAGCAGGCCCACCGTATCCCCGGGCTTCACCCCGAGGGACAGAAGCTCCCTGGCGAACCGGTTCACCAGCTCGTCCAGCTCCCGGTACGTTATCTCCCTGCCCATGAAGATGAGAGCCGTGTGGTCGGGAAACTCCCGGGCCGACCTGGACAGGGCCTCGGGCAGGGTTGTCTTCTCGAACTCGATTTCCGCCGGTACTCCTTCCACATAGGACTTGTGCCAGATCCGCTCGAATGCCATGTGTAACCTCCTTGACCGTTATTGCCAGTAAAATGAAAACGCCGCCACGTTGTCCACACGATTACATGAGAAGGCCTGATTTCCAGACCATCCGTACCGCGCCCCTGTAGAACTGGGGCGAAACGCGCTTCAATAAATACAGGGGCCACGCGTGCAATGGGCTGGGCATCACGCTCTTGTCCCTTTCCAGGGCGCGGACCGCGTGCCGGGCCACAATGGCCGGGTCCGAGCCCTTGGTGGCGTAGAATTTCGCCACTTTGGACTGGCCGCTCGCGCCCGTTTCATCCGCCATGTAGATGCGCCCGTCGTCAATGATGTTCGTGTTTATGATTCCCGGACACAGGGCCGATACCGAGATGTTGTGCCTGGCCAGCTCCACGCCCAGGGACTCGGCAAGCCCCACCACGGCGAACTTGCTGGAACAGTAGGAGGACATGCCGGGCAACCCCACCAGGCCGGCGATGCTGGCCGTGATGAGAATGCTGCCTCCCTTCTGTTCGATCATGGAAGGCACGAGCTCGTTCAGCAGGTACACCGCGCCCCAGAAATTGACCCCCATGATCCAGCGCCAGTCGTCCAGGCTCATCTCCTCGATGCGCCCTCCCCCGCCCACGCCGGCGTTGGAACACAGGATGTCCACGCGCCGCCAGTCGTTCAGAAACTGCCTGGCGAAGTCGTGCACGTCCGCCTCGTCCGCGTGGTCCACGCGATACCCGGCGCACACCACGCCCATGGCCGACAGTTCGGCCAGCACCGCGGAAATGCGCTCCTCCCGAATGTCCGTGATGATGACCCGGGCGCCTTTTCTCCCCAGGGCCAGCGCGATTTGGCGGCCGATGCCCGACCCCGCGCCCGTTATCAGCGCCACCTGTCCCCTGATCTTCTTTTTGCGATTCAGCATGCGTATCCACTCCATGTGCGGGCAAAGGGTTGGAAGTCCTCCGGCAAGGGAATTCATATATGTCGTGTGGCACCGGCAGCCTTTGATGAGGCGGCTTTCGCCATGGGAGCCGTCCCCGCGCCGATGGTCCCCCCTGGTTTCAGGCGCTGTCCCTGGACGGCCGCGAACCCGCCATCCTGTCCCGGGCCGCGTAAAACGGCTGCATCTCGCCCTCCATGTCGCAGGGGCCGAGTTTTTCCGGCAGGCTCCCTGGGGGAAAATCGAACCTCGAGAAGAGCCACTGCTCCATCTCGCGGGTCCGCATCCAGAAGTAGCGGATGCGTTCCCGTATCTCCTCGGTCTCGCCGTACTTTTCCAGTATGTACTCCCGCCGTTCGGGAAGGCCCACCACCTCGTCGTGCAGAACCCGCTTGTCCGCGTAGTTCACCACCACGGCCTCGTGGGGCCGCACCGGAGGGTACGTGTCCAGCACCACGTGTTGGCGCACGATGTCGCCCACCTCGGGGTATCCCTCCCCGGCGAGCCACTCCCCGCCGGACTGGGCGTGTCTTTCTCCGGTGGAAAAGCTGCGGGTCTTGGTGATATCATGCAAAAGGGCGGCGCGGGAGATGATCCCCGTGTCCAGGGACACGCCCGCCCTGCCCAGCCTTTCGGCAAGAAAATCCGCCACCCGTCGGACCTGGATGGAATGGGCCACGATGTGGTCCATCATTTCCATCCGGGCCATCATCTCGAAGCATCGTTGTTCATCAGGCACATTCATGGTTTGCACCACCGGTGCGGCGTGCGCCGGCCACTATTCGTCACGGTTTGATTGCGGAGGTATTCATGAAACAACCCCCCAGGCACTTTGACATGTCGCCCGCCAGACTGGCGGCCATGGCCCTCGTGTTGCTGGTCGTCCTTCTGGTCGTCCAGGGGCTGCTCTCCGTGCTCGTGTTGAGCAGGCAGCAGGCCATGCTGTCGCACGCGGAGCAGGAGGTCGCCGCCGCCCGCGACTACCGGCTGGCCGTGGACCTG
>JBKHBM010000059.1:0-29510 GCA_046542385.1 Desulfatibacillaceae bacterium
GCATCTCATCGTTTTTGAACAGGCTGAAGATTTCGAGTTTTTCAACGCGCTGTTAGACCGAATTGTTCATGACAAATTGCGCCAAACATCATATTTTCAATGTTCCAGGCTCCCTGGTTGCCGATCGTGGTTTTTTGAAAACGCAGTCTGTTTTTTTCAGGGCTTGGGGCATTGGCGAAATTTTTCAACCTCCGGGCAAGCCTGATGTGAGCGACACCCGCGTCGGCCCTGGATCGCGGTACGACTTCGCCCCGCCTTCCCCGGTCTTGAACAAATCGGACCCGTGAACAACCCGGGGCATGGCCCCATCCCTTGCGCTGAAGACCCCACCAGCGCCGGACGGCGCCGGTTTTTCCTGGCGACCCCGGCCGGCCCCGAAACAATCCCCCGATATGGCGAGAATGATCCGGACATATGCCGCTACTGGTAAACGAGCTGTTTTTCAGCATTCAGGGAGAATCGACGCATGCCGGCCTTCCGTGCGCCTTTGTGCGCCTCACCGGCTGCAACCTTCGCTGCGCATGGTGCGACACCAGACACGCCTACGAAGAGGGTGAGCGGATGGCCGTCGCGGACGTCGTGTCCACTCTCGTGAAGTACGGCTCGAAACTCGTGGAGATCACGGGAGGGGAGCCCCTTTTGCAGAAGGAAACGCCGGAACTGGCTCGCGCCCTGCTGCGCGCCGGGCGCACCGTGCTCGTCGAGACCAACGGCAGCCTGGACATCGGCGTGCTCCCGACCGGGGCCGTCGCCGTCATGGACGTGAAGTGTCCGGGAAGCGGAGAGGCGGACTGTTTTGACCCGGGCAACCTGGGACGGCTGAGGCCGCTGGACGAAGTGAAATTCGTACTGGCGGACCGGGTCGATTACGAGTACGCACTGGACATGCTGGCGGCCCTTCGCAGGCGGGCGGAATCCCCGGTGGCGGTGCACTTCTCCCCTGTTCACGGCGCGCTGGACCCGGCTGAACTGGCCCGCTGGATGCTCGAGGACAATGTTTCGGCCCGGCTGGCCTTTCAACTGCACAAGGCTGTCTGGGGCGACGTAAAAGGAGTGTGACCATGGCGGAAAAGACGGTAGTTCTTTTGAGCGGAGGCATCGACTCCACCACGGCCATGGCCGCGGCCAAGGCCCAGGAGTACGAGATATACAGCCTCACGTTCGACTACGGGCAGAGGCATCGGGCCGAGGTCGAGGCGGCCCGGAGCATCGCGGAGTCCATGAACGTGGCCCGGCACGTGGTCGTGGAACTGGACTTTTCCGGGATACGGGGCTCGGCGCTCACCGGGGACATGGACGTGCCCAAGAACCGCTCCGGCGAGGAGATTTCCGACGGCATTCCCGTCACCTATGTGCCCGCAAGGAATACCATATTCCTGTCCTGGGCCCTGGCCTGGGCCGAAGTCATCGGGGCCGCGGACATCTTCATCGGGGTGAACGCCGTGGACTACAGCGGATATCCGGACTGCCGGCCCGAATTCATCCGCTCCTTCGAGACGACCGCGCGCCTGGGAACCAGGGCCGGTGTGGAAGGCAGGCCGTTTACCATACGAACCCCCCTCATCGACATGACCAAGGCGCAGATCATCCGCCTGGGATGTCGCCTGGGCGTGGACTATGCGCTGACGAAAAGCTGCTACGACCCATCCCCGGAGGGCCTCGCATGCGGTCGGTGCGACAGCTGCCTGCTGCGCGGGAAGGGCTTCGCCGAAGCCGGAGTGCCCGACCCCACAAAGTACCGCAAAGACTGATTTCCCCCGGCGGAGCTTTGACTTTTTCAATACCTTGCTATAATCATCCTGAATCCGTGAGCGGCCGCATGAGGCCGCCCCGGAGGGCGAAAAATCCTTTCACCCACCGGGTGAAACGAAGATTTGTTCAAGAACCCGCGGAAAGTCCGATTTATCAGCCCGTTGAAAAACTCGAAATTGGCAGCCTGTTCAAAAACGATGAGATGCAAGGCGCGCGAATTTCGAGGAATAAGGCGTACTTATGGTACGCCGCACTGACGAGAAATGAAGCGCAACGCCGCAGATCGCGTTTTTCAACAGGCTGTTATGGGGCTCTTGAAAGTCTTTTCAATATTTTCGTCACGGATTCAGGATCATGGCAGGCGTTGCCGCCTTCTCCTCCAACGAAAGGAACGAATCATGAGCGCCCGAACCTCTGCGGACGGTTCCTGGAAACGCATGGTCTTCACCGACTTTGACGGAACCATCTCCAGCGAGGAGACTTTCGCAGGCATGTTCGAAGCCCTCGTGCCCGACCTCGCCGCCCAGATACTGCCCGAAATCATGGCCCGGCGGACGTCGATACGCCAGGGTGTTCGCCAGTTGTTGCACGCGATCCCGGAAAAACGCTACCATGAGGTGGTGGAATACGTTGACGACAAGAGCATCCGCCCGGGCTTCGGCGAGCTTGTAGACTTTCTGGACCGCCTGGGCGTCCCCCTTGTCGTGGTGTCCGGGGGCCTGCATGACATGGTGGTCCGCATGCTGGGTCCTCTTACCGAAAGGTGTCATGCCATACACGCCCTGGAAACGGATTTTTCCGGCGGATTTCTGGACGCCCACTGCGCGTTTGAAAGCGCCGAGGAACTCGTGGCAAAAGAAAAGGTCCTGGAGCATTACTCGCCGCAAATCGCGGTTTGCGTAGGCGACGGCGTGACCGACGTGAACCTGGCCATCCGGGCGAGGCTTGTGTATGCCAGGGACCGGCTGTGCGACTACCTTGACGAACAGGGGCTGGACTATGTGCGCTGGAACGATTTCCACGACGTCCGGGCCGACCTCGAGCGCCGCTGGAAGGAGTGAGCCATGGCAAGCGGGAAGCTCTATTCGGACATGATGCCCCAGGCCGCCGGGGAGTTCATCCGTTCCCGGGACGAGGGTGAATACGCCCTGGTCGACGTACGGCAACCCGGGGAATACGAACGGGGCCACATCCCGGGGGCCATGCTCGTGCCCCTCACGGAACTGAAGGATCGCCTGGGCGAGCTGCCCATGGACCGCCCCCTGCTTCTGTACTGCGAAACCGGGGTGCGAAGCTCCACCGCCGCCGGGATCCTGGGAGGACGCGGGTGGTCCGACGTCATCAATCTTCTTGGTGGGTACTCCGCATGGGAAGGCGCGGCCGCGGTGGGAAGCCATAACCTGGGCATGAAGTGGCTGTCCGAGGACGAACCGCCCCAACGGATTTTCACCTACGCCTACACGCTGGAGGAGAACCTGGGCGAATTCTACCGCAAACTGGCGGACGCCGCGGAAAGGGAGGACGTCAGGTCCACCTTCAGGAAACTGGCCCGATTCGAGGATTCACACAAGACCCGGGTCGCTGGCCTGGCTGCCCGGTTTGAACCGGGACTGTCCGAAAAGGACCTTTCCGGCGACCTCGGCTCCATGGTGTTCGAAGGCGGGGTCACCCTGGAGGAACTCATGTCCCGCCGCGAGCTCACGGCCCGGGGGCCGGCCGGGGTCGTGGAGATTGCCATGGGCTTCGAGGCGCAGGCCATGGATCTGTACTCCCGTTACGCGGCAAGGGCCGCGGACGAAACCGGAGAAAAGGCCCTTCTTCTTCTGGCCCAGGAGGAAAAGGACCACCTGGAGAGCCTGGGCCGCCTGCTCGAGGACCTGAGCGAACATCTGGAGGAAGGGTGACTGGCTCATGCGGATTTACGCCTGCGCGGACATGCACAGCCACACGGAGCGTTTTGACACCATCAAGTCCCGAATCCACGCCTACAGGCCGGATGTGGTGGTGGCGGCCGGTGATTTCGGCACACGTCGGGACCCGGAGTCTGCCATCGCCGAACTGAACCGTTTTCCGGTGCGGGTGCTGGCGGTGCGCGGCAACTTCGACCCCCCGGCCGCCGAGGGCATAATGGCCCGATACGCCAACGTGTCGTCCCTGAACCTCCGCGAGATCGAGGTGGGCGGATGCGCCTTCGCGGGAGTTTCCGGGGCCTTCATGCTGCCCTTCCGAACCAGGGTGCGCCTGCGGGAAGGCAGGGCCCGCCAGTGGCTTCTGAACAGGGTGGGCGCGGAAACCATACTGGTTTCCCATCCTCCGCCGCGGGGTGTGAGGGACATGGTCGCGGGCAGGGTGCATGCCGGAAGCGGGATGATCGCCGACGTGGTGGCCAGCAGACAGCCCAGGCTGGTGATCTGCGGCCACATCCACGAGGCCCCGGGAATCGGCCGCCTGGGCCGCACCATGGTGGTGAACTGCGCCGTGGGCCGACGGTGTTCGGGCGCCGTCATCGAGATCGATGGCGAAAGGCTCGACGTGACCATGTTGTAGGGGGGCGGTTGACAAACCCGGAATCCACGGCCTGTTCGACAGCGACGGGATGCAAGACACGCCAGCGCCGAAAAGGCTGGCGTTCCACCCGGACGCCGCATCGACCGGGGTCCTGGCGCGTACCGCTCGGATCGGTTTTTTCAACAGGCTGGCAGGAAGGCGCCCCATGTCCGACGTGTATTACTGCAATGGAGAGTTCGTTCCCGCGGCGGAGGCCGCCGTCCCCGTGGACGACCTGGCGCTGTTGAGGGGTTTTGGCGTCTTCGAGTTTCTCCGCACTTACAACGGAAGACCGTTCGGGCTGGACCAGCATCTTGCGCGGCTTGAAGGGTCGGCCAGGTTCATCTCCCTCGAACTGCCCATGTCCCTTGCGGACATTGCCGGGGTGGTTCATGAGACCCTTTCCCGCAACAGCCACCCGGAATCGAACATCCGCATCGTCGTGACCGGAGGATCGAGCCCGGACTTCATCACCCCGTCCGACAATCCGAGGCTCATCGTAATGGTGACGGCGCTGCGCCGCTGTCCGGAATGGTGGTACGAAAGGGGGGTGAAGGTGGCCCTGGTCCCCGTGTCGCGGGCCTTTCCCCGGGCCAAGAGCATCGCCTACGTGCAGGCGGTGGTGTCCATGCGCGCCGCCCGGGAACAAGGGGCCGTGGAGGCCCTGTACGTGGACCGGGAGAACAGGGTCCTGGAGGGCACCACCAGCAATGTGTTCATCGTTTCCGGCGGCGAACTGGTCACGCCCGAACAGGGAGTTCTCCCCGGGGTCACCCGCGGCGTGGTGCTGGAAATCGCGGCCGGCATCCTTCCCGTGACCAGGAGATCCATTATCCGCGACGAGTTGTTCCGCGCCGAGGAGATTTTCATCACCGCGACGAACAAGGAAGTGGTGCCCGTGGTGGCGGTGGACGAAGCCCCCGTGGGCGACGGCGCGCCCGGCCCCATGACCAAACGGATCATGGAGGCGTTTGCCCGGCGTGTCGGAAAGACCACCTGAGTGGAGGGTCCTGTTTGACACTGTCACGGGCCGTTCATACCTTCACTGAGGTAAAACGTTCCCCCAACAAAATAGATGGAGGCTCACATGCTCAGACATACACGTTCTTTGCGAATTGTTGCCATTGTACTTGTACTGGGGCTGGCGGCTTTAGGATGCGCCAACCAGCAGGGCGGCCATTCCAAGACGACAAAAGGGACGGCGATAGGCACGGCCGCCGGAGCGGCACTTGGCGCGGCAATCGGTTCGGCTCAGGGAGAGGTAGGCAAGGGCGCGGCCATCGGAGGCCTTGCGGGAGCCGCCATCGGCGCGGGCGTGGGCTACAAGCTGGACCAGCAGGCCAAGGAGCTTTCCCAGATACCCAATACCCAGGTGGAAAGACAGCCTGACAGGGTTGTCGTCACCATGGACAACTCCATTCTGTTCGAGACCAATTCCTCGTCGCTTACCGGAAGCGCCCAACAGACGCTGAACAAGGTCGCCGAGGTCATGGTGAAATACCCGGAGACCCAAATCATCATAAAGGGCCACACGGACTCCACCGGCTCCGAGCAATACAATCAGCAGCTTTCCGAGCGGCGCGCCGGCATGGTGAAGAACTATCTGGTGGCCGAGGGAGTGCCGTCCCACAGGATCACCGCCATCGGCTTTGGCGAGTCCGTACCCGTCGCATCAAATGACACGGCGTCCGGCCGGGCCGCCAACAGGCGCGTGGAGATCGAGGTAAAGCCCACTGGCCAGCAGCAGTAGGGCCGTCGCCCACGGGCTTTCCATCCATATATTTGCGGTGTTCCGCGAAACCCGATGCAAGGGGGCGCTCGGTGAGCGCCCCCACCCCGGTCCCGCAAGCGGAGGACTTCGTGACAAACCGCTGTTCCTGGCCCGGCGACGACCCGGTATATATTCAATACCATGACACGGAATGGGGCGTCCCCGTTCACGACGACCGGGCCCTGTTCGAATCCCTTGTCCTGGACGGCGCCCAGGCCGGCCTGTCCTGGATCACCATCCTCAAAAAACGCGACAACTACAGGAAATCTTTTGACGGCTTTGACATCCCGACCGTGGCGCGATACACGGAAAAGGACGTGGCCCGCCTCCTGGCGAATCCCGGCATCGTCCGCAACCGCGCCAAGATCGAGTCAGCCACAAGGAACGCCCGCGCCACGCTGAAAATCCAGGAAGAGTTCGGCTCCCTGGACGCCTTCCTGTGGCGCTTCGTTGACGGCCAAACGATAAAAAACGCCTGGCGCACCTGGGAAGAGACCCCGACCAGTACACCGGAGTCCCAAGCCATGAGCCGCGCCCTGAAGGCATACGGCATGTCATTTGTCGGCCCCACGATCTGCTATGCGTTCATGCAGGCCGTGGGCATGGTGAACGACCACGTGGTGGGGTGTTTCAGATACCACGAGGTGTGAACCCTGCCGATTGACAATCCCCCTGAATCCCGAAATCCCGGCCACGGGTGGGGGGAAGGAAGAGACAATGGAAGAAAACGCAAGGCGGGCGTATACGAAAAGCGTGAAGGACGCGGCCCTGGCTGCCGGGGCCGACCTCGCGGCCACCTGTCTGGTGAAGGACCTCCAGGAACTGCCGGTGATGCCGGAGGACCTGCTTGAAGGCTACGAATCCGCCCTCGTGATGGCGGTCGCCCTGCCCCGGGGCGTGTTTGAAACCATCGGGGACAGGCCCACGCACGAGTACGCCCGGGTCTACCAGTCCGCCAACAGGAGACTGGACGACCTGGCCTTTACCATGGCCAGGCTCATGGAATCCCACGGATTCACCAGCCTGCCCGTTCCCGCCTCCCAGATCAAGGACACGGAGAACTGGCGCGCCGCAATCAGCCACAAGGCCGTGGCCCGGGTCGCCGGCCTGGGATGGCAGGGAAAGAGCCTGCTGCTGGTCACCCGGAAATACGGTCCTCGCGTGCGACTGGTCACCGTGCTCACCGCCGCGCCCCTGGTCCCGGACAAGCCCGAGAAAAACCGGTGCGGGGATTGCACCGAATGCGCCGACGCCTGCCCGGCCGGGGCCATTCGCGGCGTATCCACGAAGGACCGTTACGAGTCCCGGAACCACGCCCTGCATTTTGACCGGTGCGTCAAGCGCGTCACGGCCCAGGAAGGCGATCTGCGACTCATCTGCGGCGTGTGCGTCCGCGCCTGCCCATGGGGCAAAAAAACGGCGTAAACCGGATGCGTCAAACATGTCGGCGAAACCCGACGACCGTGGCCGGCAATCACGCGCCGGCGATTTCAGTCAGGAAGCCGCCATCGCTTCCCCGGCCCGTTTCCCTGCAGCCAGGTTTGCGAGGTACACTCCGAACAACACCATCGCCCCACCTAAAGCCTGGACCATGGTCAGCCTCTCCCCCAACAGCGCCCACGCAGCCACCGCCGTCACCACCGGAATCCCGTTCACGAATGCCGAAGCCTGGGACGCCGTCACCCTGGTCAACGCGTAGTTGTAACACAGAAACGCGAATACGGTGGCGAACAGGGTCAGATACGCCACGGCCAGGAGCGACCGGGTGGAGAACTGTCCGAAGGACGTCTCCGGCAATTCCCACAGAAACAGCGGAAAAAAGAACAGGGTCCCGTAAAACGCCTGCATGCTGGTGATGGCGAAGGCCGAATGCCGTTGCCCCACGTCCCTGGCGGCCACTATGTACAGGGACGCCGAAAGCACCGCCCCGAATATCAGCACGTCCCCCAGCAGCCTGCCTTCCATGCCCAGGGACAACCGCGGATCCCCCGCGATCAAAACGCCGATACCCGCCACGGAAACGAACACCCCGAAAAGGGCGGCGCGGGGGGTGCGCTCCTTCAAAAACAGGTAGGCCAGCACCATCACGACAAGAGGAATGGTGGCGATGATGAGCGATGCCTTCGGCGCGGTGGTGAGGGCCAGACCCGTGGTTTCAAACACGAAGTACAGGCCCGGCTCGAAAAGGGCCAGCAGAAACAGCTTGGCGTGATCGCGAGGTGATATCCGCGGAAAACCCCTGTACAGGCAGAAGCCCAGAAAAATGACCGCGGCCATGGCAAAACGCATGAACACGAGGGTGAACGTGGGCACCGTCTCCAGCGCCATCTTGGTGGCGACAAAGGAAAGCCCCCAGAAAAGGACCGCGCCGTTCAAGGCGAAAAAGGCCCGGGCGTGGACCTTTGCGTCCGGCCCCGGAGGCGCGTTACTGGACAGCATGTATCACTCCAAAAGCAAAACAGCCCCGCCGCGGCGTCGGGAGCGGCGAAGCCATGTAATCCTGAATCCGTGACGAACATTTCGAGTAATCCATGGAAAGATTCGTGGTGGAGGCGCCTTGAATGCTTTACCATGGAAATCCGGTTTCACCCGGCGGGTGAAAGGATCTGTCGCCCCCGGAGGCGGTCCCGCGCATCGCATCCGAGGGGTGAGAGCCCGGCCCGCGTACCCGGGTACGGTGGACAGGCCTTCTCCTTGCCCCCACACTGCTTGAGACCGCTCACGGATTCGGGCTGAACCCTGCCAGGATCATCAAGAGGCGGCTGGCCGGCTCCGCCACGTGGATACCGGAGTACGGAAGACGCTGCCCCGGCCGGTTCAACCATCATCGGGATACACGTAATCCCGCAGGTCGTCCTTCTGGACGAACCTCTCGGACACCGACCGGTGTCGGACCGACATGCCCGCCTCGTGTACCGTGCGCCGGCTGCCGGAGACCAGATGGTGCCACCACGGGAGGTCGCGGCCCTCGGCGAGCAGCCGGTACGCGCAGGAGTCGGGCAGCCATTTCACGTCGTCCATGCAGTCGGGGGTGAGTATCTGGCAGGTCCTGACCACGCTGTTGCGCTGGTGGTAGACGGTGCACCCGCACGTTTCCGGGTCCAGGTAACGGCAGGAAACGCCGGTGTAAATGACCTTGCCGGTAACCGCGTTTTCCAGCTTGACCAGGCAGCAGCGCCCGCATCCGTCGCAAAGGGACTCCCATTCCTCGAGGGTCATTTCCGCCGGGCTTTTGGTTTTCCAGAATTGGTCCGGCACGTATTTGTCACTCCCTGCGGCAGCCTCCGCGACCCGGTCCGGATACCGGACAGGCGCCCGATTCGCGCATTGTCGTTTGGGGATGGTCCGACCGGGTTCAATGCGAGGCCACGAGGTTCAGCACCAGATTGAAGTCGCCCTTCTTGGGTCCGGAACTGATGGGGTTTTTCTGGACCACGGTGCCCAGGCCGCTGAAAATGACGAAATCCGAGAAGCACTGGATGTCCGGGATCTTGTCTCCGACCTTCACCTTGTCCACAAGCTCCTTGTTCTTGGCCGGGATGGTCACCGAAATCCTGTTTCCCTGCTGGGTTCCCACGTCGAACTGCACGGGCCGGCCGGAACCTGGGAAACTGATCTCGAGGGAGCATATCTCGATGAGTTCCTCGCTGGCCTGGGCCGCGGCCTGGGCCGCGGCCTGGGCCGCCATGCCTCCCGCCGCCGCGGGCCTGGAAGCGGGCTGGGGTTCAGGCTGGGGAGGAGGGGCCGCCGACGGCTCCGGTTGCGGCGGAGGCGGTGCGGGTTCGGGAGGAAGCTCGTCCCGGGGCGCCTCCGTCTCCGGAGTGGGAATGGACTCGCCGCTCAATCCCAGGTGCTCGGGCTCCAGAGCCTCCAGGATACTCTTGTCGATACCCCGCTTGTCCAGCACGTCTTCCAGAAAGGACCTCAGCTTGAGTATCTGGTCGCGGTTGAACAGGTCCATGCCAAGCCATTGCCCGTACTGGTCAATGGCGAAGTCCACGCTGGACATGGCGATGTGGCACTTGAGGATGCTGCGGGCGCACAACAGGCGAAGGGGAGGCTTTTCAAGAAGCCGCTCGAATTCCTCGAGGGCCTTTTCGTACTGTCCGAACTTGGCCAGGGCGATGGCGCCTTCGTAGTCGGCCTTGTCCTTGTCCTTGTGCTTGCTGACGAATTGCTTCTTGACCAGATTCTGCAATTCGTCGGGCATCTTGTCCGGCAGGGCATCGTCGTCTTCCTGCTTGTCCAGAAGCGCTATTTTCTGATTGAGGGCTTCCAGCAGGCCGTCTCGGTTTTTAAGACCCGGATTCTGTTCGATAATTTCGGCGATTCGGGTATAATTCTCCTTTGCCTCGATGAATAGACCCTGCTGGCGGTAGATTTCCGCCTCGTTGAACAGCTTTTTTACCTGGTCTCTGAGTTCCATATGGTACTCTCGCTGGTGCGTGTGCGGCCCGACTGCCGCGCTCGGCTGCTCCGTTGGTGCGCGGCGTCCCTCCACCGCCCGTCCGTGGGGTTTGACTCCCGGTCGCAAAACCCGGGTGAGTCATGACCGCACTCTCACACCCGCTTTATCAGCCTGTTGAAAAACGCGATCTGCGGCGTTGCGCCTCATTTCTCGTCGATGCGACGTACCGTAAGTACGCCTTACTCCTCGAAATTCGCGCGCCTTGCATCTCCTCGTTTTTGAACAGGCTGCCAATTCCGAGTTTTTCAACGGGCTGTTATATGCCCGCCAACAAGGCAACTTGTCAAGTGGGCAAACCGGCTACAATCATTGACAAATATAATGTATGACGCACGGGAGCGCAAGCACAATCACTCATCGCCCCGGCGCGGGTTCCGACAACGCCCCCCTGTCCGGTCGCCGCGAGCCCGGAAAGGGCCTGTACAGGGGATCGCCCAGAAGGACCATCTTCCACGACAATACCGCAAGACTCATGGCGTAGCATTCGGCCAGGGTCCATCTGCCGTCCGCGAGCAGACCGAAAAACACTTCCGGGACCGGGAAGGCCTGCACATAAGGTTCGCTGACAGGACCCACCGTCACCGCGACCCCGTCCTCCACCAGCCTCTTGCACCATTGCCTGGACCCCGCACGCCGCAGGGTGGTGCACTCGCCGCTGGCTACGTGAAAGGCCACGGCGCCGGGCGCCCAGTCAAAGGCGTCCACGTATCGCTGATAACTGTACCATCCGCAATACAGCGCCGCCTCGCCCGGGCACTGGCCTGGGCGAAACAGGTCCTCTGTTTCCTCCACGACCACGGGCATGGTCCCCAGCCCGCGAATCCTGTCAGCGGCCAGGTGCAGGGACCAGTCGCAGTACTTCAGCCCGTCCATGGCCTTCGGGTCCGGGACATCCCCCCGGGCCGGCCTTGGCCACCGCGCGTCAAAATAGGCGGTACCGGACAACCCGTTTGCTTCGGCCCTCAAGGCGTCGTCCACCATCCGGCGAACGTGCTCCGGACCGGGGCCGTCAAGCCGGGACACCAGCAGGGGAAGCGGCCCACGGTGGTGTTCCCGGTCTTTCTCGTAACCCACGAAGCGCGGATTAACCACCCACCCCCCAAGGGGTACGTCCTCGCGCATCACCAGGGCCAGTTCGGAATCCACCGAGGCTTCCATGTCCCCGGCCACCCTGGGGTCCTGGTCCGGATCCACGGCTCGCGAGGATTCATCCGGCATCCCCCGGTGTCCGGCCTCCCCGACAAGCGGAGCACGTACCCTCAGCGGCACCCCGTACATCAGCACCAGGCAGCCCGTCCGCCCCCGAAGTTTTTTTTTACGGCTTCCCGGACCGGTTCGGCCACCAGCTTTTCATACACGCCCCTGCTGCACGCCTCCCGCGGCGGCAGCGAAAGCCTCACCAGGCGGTCGAAATCAAGGTTCCTGCGCTCCATGTAGTAATGCGCCAGCGCTACGCTGCCCCAGGCTTCCCCGTTGGCCACCACCAGAATGTCGTCCCGGGTCAGTGCCGGACACGAGGGCGGAACCAGCGCCGTGAGGATCGCGGCGAGGATGCAGACGGCAATGGCCGGTGCGCCGTGTCTCACGGGCCAACCCATGGTTTCGAGCCTCATATCGACGATCCGTCGGCGCCGCGCCAGGGAGTGGCCCCGGTTACGCCGTGTTGGTATGCAAATTTTGTGACAGGCTCTCCATCTTCCTCGCCAAATCCTCGGGAAACTCGATGCGATGCACCTTCACCGGATCAGGGATGCCCTTGAAGACGATCTTCTTCAAATACGACGACCTCACCTCCGTGGACATGCACCGGACAGTCCGCTCCGTTGTCAGTATCTCGTTTGCCGAGGCGTACGCGCACAACCGCTTGGCCAGGTTCACCGCGTTGCCGATGACCGTGTACTCGTACCGGGTGGCCGAGCCCACGTTGCCCACGAACACCTCGCCCGTGTTCAAGCCGATGCCCAGGCTCAGGTTCCGGAAAAACGGGTCCCGCGCCGCATATTTTTCGGTAAGATCGGCGAAATAACCCAGCATCTCGTACGCCGTGGCCAGACCGTTCCGCCCGCTGTTCTCAAGTGGAATGGGGGCCCCGAAAAAGGCCATGACCTCGTCGCCGATGAACTTGTCGATGCTGCCCTCGTTGTCGAACACGGCCTTGTTCATGATGCTGTAGAACTCGTCCAGAAAGCCCATGATGTCCTCGAGCTTCATGGCGCTGAGCATGCTCGTGTATCCGCGGATGTCCGAAAACAGGATGGTCATCTCGACCTTTTCCCGCATCTGGTCGGGCGTGTTCGCCTCATCGTACTTTTCCACCAGCTTCTGCACGATCTGCGGAGAATGCAACTGCCCCAGCATCGTCTGCAGCCGGACCCGCTGGTCCTTTTCCTTCAACAGCATGGAATTGTGAATGGCGACGGCGGCGTTGTTGGCGAACACGGTGAGCAGCTTGAGGTCGTCCTCGGAAAACGTGCGCTCCTCTCCGAGCAGGTTCACGTTGAGCACGCCGATGCTCTTCTCCGACATCCGAAGCGGCACGCACAACGAGGAACTGATGGGCCGGTCCTTTCTCTCCGTGCCGGGGAACCGCTTCTGGTCCACCTTGCCGTTGAGCAGAAGGGGCTGGGAATTTTCAACGACCCAGCCGGCGATGCTCTTGCCCAGCGGGATCAGTGCGTCCTTGGCGTATTCCGCCCCCTTTCCGTAGGATGCCTTGGTGCGGAGCATGTTGGTCCGGGGCTCCAGCAGCATGATGGACGAGTGGTCAGCGGAGAAGCAGGAAAGCATTTCCCGGGTGATGGTCTCAAGAATTTCGTGGAGCTGCATGGAGGAATTGATGCTGGAGCTGACTTCCAAAAGGGAACTGAGGATGCTGACGTTGCGCGCCAGCGCGTCCCGCTGCTGGCGTTCGGCCACGAATGTTTTCGAAAATTGCAGGAACCGGCGTTGGGCCATGATCATGTACGAGCAGAAAAGCAGGATGAGCACGGCCAGCGACACCGAATACTCCGGAAAATCGCTGGGAAGAAACGCGATGGCCTGGCCTCCCCGGGCCCCGGAAAACAGTATCACCAAAACCATGAGGGTGAGATACAGGATGACGACGACAGCCAGCAGGATCAGCTGCCAAAGCCGTTTTTCCGCCATCTGTATCTGTTTGTCGATATTTTCCATATAAGGGGCCACGCCACCGGCTTATCGCCGTCGCACGCAAAAGATTGCGACAGAAAAAGGACCAGGCACTGGCAAACCGGGTTGGAAACCGGCAGACCTGCCCGAGCATTCTGTCATCGAGCGAGTCATTTGGCAACAAAAAATGCCACAACTGCCCGAAATTGTTGGCTGCGGACGCCCCAAAGCCTACCTTTTCAGCGTCCGGTAACGCAGTCGTTTGGGCACCAGGGCGTCCTGTCCGAGTCGCTTTTTCCGATCCGCCTCGTACTCGGAGTAATTACCCAGAAACCAGGTGTGGCTCCCGTCGTCCTCGAATGCCAGGATGTGTGTGACCACCCGGTCCAGAAACCACCGGTCGTGGCTTACCACCACGGCGCTGCCGGCAAAGCTCTCCAGAGCCTCCTCCAGCGCGCGCAGCGTGTTGACGTCCAGGTCGTTGGTGGGCTCGTCCAGCAGCAGGACGTTGGCCCCTTCCTTGAGGATTCTGGCCAGATGCACCCGGTTGCGTTCGCCGCCGGAAAGGTCCTCGACCTTTTTCTGCTGGTCCGCACCCAGAAAGTTGAAGCCCGCCACATAGGCCCTGGACTTGACCTCCCGGCCTCCCAGGCTCAGGGTGTCCATGCCGCCGCTGATTTCCTCCCAGACGGTCCTGCCTGCGGTGAGGGTGTCCCTGGACTGGTCCACGTAGGCCATCTTCACTGTCTGGCCGATCCTGACGCTCCCCGAGTCCGGCTCCTCCTGTCCGGTGATGAGCCGCAGGGTCGTTGTCTTGCCCGCTCCGTTGGGGCCGATCACACCCACGATGCTGCCGGGTTCCACCACAAAGGACAGGTCGTCCACCACCACCCGGCTGTCGAAGGCCCGGGTGACGTTTTCCGCCTCGATGACCACGTCGCCCAGCCGTGGGCCCGCGGGGATGTATATCTGCATGTGCTCCCGGCGTTCTTCGGTTTCCCTGGCCAACAGGTTTTCATAGGCCTTGACCCGGGCCTTGGACTTCGCGTGCCTGGCCTTGGGCGTCATGCGAATCCACTCCAGCTCCCGCTCCAGTGTTTTCACCCGCCTTGACTCCGCCTTTTCCTCCCTGGCCAGGCGGTTTTGCTTCTGCTCCAGCCACGAGGAATAATTGCCCTTCCACGGAATCCCGTGGCCCCGGTCCAGCTCCAGAATCCATCCGGCCACGTTGTCCAGGAAGTACCGGTCGTGCGTCACGGCGATGACGGTGCCGCGGTACTGCTGGAGATGGTGTTCGAGCCAGGCGACGGACTCCGCGTCCAGGTGGTTGGTCGGCTCGTCCAGCAGCAGGATGTCCGGCTCGGTCAAAAGAAGCCGACACAACGCCACGCGCCTGCGCTCGCCGCCGGACAGCACCGACACAGGTGTGTCTCCCGGAGGGCACCGCAGGGCCTCCATGGCCATTTCCAGCCTGCTGTCAAGGGTCCAGGCGTCGGCCTTGTCCAACTCGTCCTGGATCTTCGCCTGCCTTTCCACCAGAGCGTCGATGTCGGCGTCCGGCTCGGCAAAGGCCGCGTTGACCTCGTCGAACTCTCGCAACAGGTGCACAACGGATGCCACGGCCTCCTCGATGACTTCGCGCACCGTCTTGGCGTCGTCCAGCCGGGGTTCCTGCTCCAGCATGCCCCGCGTATAGCCCTTGGACAGCAGGGTCTCGCCAACGTACCCGTCGTCCAGGCCGGCCATGATACGAAGCAGCGTGCTCTTGCCCGAACCGTTCAACCCCAGGACGCCTATCTTGGCTCCGTGGTAAAAACCCAGGGAGATGTCCTTGAGCACCTGGCGGTTGTTGGGCGGAAAATAGCGGCTTACGCGCACCATCGAGTATATGACCTGCTGTTCGCTCATGGATGGACCCTTATGAATCGTGTTTTTTTGAAAAGGGCGCCGGGGAAATCCCCCCGGGTGCGCCACAGCTTTGAACGGCGACATATTTTCACGGCCCGGCGTGCATGTCAACCGGCATGGCGCCCGCCGCGGCTATGGTCAGCACTGGCTGGATATCCTACTCGGGCGACACCTTCGGAGGCGAGACCGAAACCGACATGCAGGGCATGCGGATGACCAGCCGAATGTCCGGTAAAAGGATCGGCGCCTGCGAATAGTAACCGCCCGCATTTTGAACAAAAAAGCCGCCGTTGTCCGGTCCGGTCCGGCCTCCAGCGGCTTTTCCCGTTTGGCAGCCCGTTGAAAAACGCCATCCGCGGCGTTGCGCTTCACTCCCTGGGCACATCCCTCAGGTCGCCCTGCCCCGTGGCCTCCAGCACCGAATGCCACAGCTTGCTCGACGGCAGCACCTGCTTGCGTTTGCCCGCGGTCGCGTCCAGGGGCACGTGCACGAATTCGTCGTTGAAATATCCGATCAGCATCCGGGTCCTGCCCGCCATTCCGGCGTGCACCGCGTTCCTGGCCAGAAAGCTGCAGAATACGTTGTCGTTCGAATTGGCCGGCAGGCTGCGTATCATGTAGCTCGGGTCGATATATTTGACGCTGGGGTCCATGCCCTGTTCCTTCAGGTACTGGCTGACGGCCTCCTTGATGAATACGCCGATGTCGTGCAGCCGCAGGTTTCCGGAAGGATCCGTGCCGAGGCCTCCCTCGAAGAACTTCTGGCCCGCGCCCTCGGCCACCACGATGACGGCGTGGCCCCGCGCCTGTAGCCGCTTCTTCAAGGACTCCAGGAGTCCGTTCTCCCCCTGAAGGTCGAAATCCACCTCCGGGATCAACACGAAGTTCACGTCCTGCTGCGCCAGGGTCGCGGTTACGGCGATGAACCCCGAATACCGCCCCATCAGCTTGACCACGCCGACGCCGTTGGGATAGCCGATCGCCTCGGTGTGGGCGCTTCGGATCGCATGCGTGGCCATACCCACGGCCGTGTCGAAACCAAAGGACTTGGACACCAGGAAAATGTCGTTGTCAATCGTCTTGGGGACTCCGATCACGCTGATCTTGAGGCCCCGCTCCTTTATCACGTCGCATATCCTGGTGGCGGCCATGAGCGTGCCGTCGCCCCCGATCATGTACAGCATGCCGACGTTCAGGCGCTCCAGGCAGTCCACGATCTCGTTTATGTCCTGTGGGCCGCGGGACGATCCCAGGATCGTGCCGCCTATTTCATGGATGTTGGCCACGCTGTCCGGCCTCAGTTCCATGATGTCGTACTTCTTCTCGGCGATGAAACCGGCCAGGCCGTACCGGATTCCGTAGATGTTGCGGACTCCGTAAGCGTAGTACAGTTCCAGCACGATGGCCCGGAGGATGTCGTTGAGCCCGGGGCACAAACCGCCGCAGGTGACCAGGGCGGCCCGCACCTTGCTCGGGTCGTGGTAAATGTGGGCACGGGGCCCCGCCCGTTCAAAGGATACCGGAACACCGCCTTCGCGAATGGTCCGGGTCACCTTGTCCGCCTTGGTCTCCATGAGAATGCGGTCCTCGTCGGAGGTGAAACAACTGCTCCAGGAGCAGTTGACCTCGGCCCGATAGGTGGTTGCGATCCTGGGTTCCCCCAGCAATTCGATGTCTGTCTTCGGTTCTTCCGTCATGGATTGACCTCATTCATCCTTTGTATCTGCATTGCCAATGTTCGCATTGTCTCTTTGTCCGAGCGTGAAAGGCGCGCCGTCTTTGCGTAGTGTCCCGGGACGATCCCGGATTCCGCCAGCAGCGCCGGCATCCGGCTTGCCGGTTCCTTATGCAAGAATCGGTGCAGCTCGGTGAAAAAGGCGCCGGCTTCCTCCAGGTCCATGCCGGCGATCGTGTGGCGGCCACCGGAAAGACATGCCCGGGCCATGGCCTTCCATGCCGTTGGGACCAGGGTGCCTCCTCCGGCCACCACGCCGCCCATGGTGGGGCTTTTCAGGAACGCGGATTCGTCGGCTTCGTAGAACCTGAAATCCTCGCGCCTCCGCGCCGCCGACTGGTACTGCATGTGCCTGTGGATGGTCCCGCCGCAGACCATGCCGGCAACCATGGAATTGGCCGCCAGCCTTTCAAAAACGCCGGGGGTCAGGTTCCTGCGCCTTCCGGGCCTTCCCGCCGGAAGTGCTTCAGGTACGTTTGCGACCACCAGGGGGAGCCGGGTTTCCGTGGCCAGAAACTCGTAGAAAGCGGGCAGCCCGCGATTGCTGTGGTACGCCAGGGGGTAATCCACCCAGAAAAGGAGGCCGGGGTATTCCATGCGGTCCGCATAGGACTCGACGCCGGCCATGAATACGCTGGTCTTCGCGGCCTCCGTCATGGTGCACACGATGAACAGCGGCCACCGTCCCTGGACGATTTCCATGGCCTGCTCGGCCAGCTCCCGTCTCGATTCCGGGACAATGTCGAATCCCCGCGCCCACACGGGATCGCCCACCAGCAGTCCCGCCGCTCCGGTACCCGCATGACATATCAGGCGCTCCAGGAGGTCCGGGTCGGGGACGCCGTCCGGCCCGAAAGGAGCCGGCAGCGGACAGATCACTCCACGGGGTGTCCTGGCGGCCGGTGTTTCCATCAGGATGATCCGTTGAATCGCACGGTTCCCTTGCCCAGGATGTCGTGAACGTGCAGGACGCCTCTCACGACGCCGTCGGCGTCGGCCACGGGCAACACCGTGATCTGGTGGCGCTCCATGAGATTGAGGGCGTCGCCGACCTGGGACTCGGGTGTAACGAATTTGGGATTGACGGTGGCCATCTCCTGTGCCGTCTTTCCCTCCAGACTCTCTCCCCGTACCAGGAAACGACGCAGGTCGCCGTCCGTAATGATTCCCACCAGCCGGTTACCGGCGCCCACCACTATGGCCGAGCCCAGCTCCCGGCGGTCCATCTCGTCCAGCACCTCCCGCATGGGCGTGAGCGCCCCCACCGCGGGGATTTCGTCCCCGGTTATCATCAGGTCCAGGACCCGGGACGCCAGCCTCTGTCCCAGGGCCCCGCCGGGATGGAATTTCCTGAAGTCGCGCTTGCGGAACCGGCGCTTGTTGATCAGGGCCACGGCCAGGGCATCGCCCACGGCCAGCAGCGCCGTGGTGCTTGCCGTGGGCGCGAGCCCCAGCGGGCACGCCTCGCGCTCCACCGCCACGTTGATCACCACGTCCGACTGCCGGCCCAGCGTCGAATCCGGGCATCCGGTAAACGCCACGACAGGGCAATCCAGGTTGCGAATGCTGGGCAGAAGCACGTTCAACTCGTCGGTCTCCCCGCTGTTGGACAGGGCCAGGAACACGTCGTCGGCGCAAACGATACCCAGGTCCCCGTGCATGGCCTCCACCGGATGCAGGAACAGGGCCCTGGTGCCCGTGCTGTTCAGCGTGGCCACGATCTTGCGACCCACGATGCCGGACTTTCCGATGCCGGCCACGATCACCCTGCCGGTGGACGCGTAGATCATCTCCACGAGCCGGGCAAAACCGCTGTCCAGGGTATCCACCAGGCGAAGGATGCCCTCCGCCTCTATGCGCAGCACGTCCCTTGCCTGTTCGATTATTGTCTTCTCGTCATGTTCCATTTTTATGTATCCGCAACCGGAAAAACCGCTGTCCGCGACTTCTTGACTTTTCCCGAACCGCCGGGCCCTTTCCGGTGTCATCCACTCCAGCTCCGGATGGATCCATGTGTTGTGTCACGGCCCTTGCGGAACACCGCGTTCCAGTGCCTGCACGCGGCCGCCCGGCCGCTGGCGGCCGATCCATGCAATCTCTCAGTTTGTGTGGGCAAAATCAAGGGGGAAGATTGATTCGGCTGTCCCGGCGTCGGTTTTTGCTTGACAGGAGCCTGAACGGCAACTACATTTGGCGACTTGTATTCGCAAGATAATACGGAATTGCGATTCAGCAAATCAAGGGGGTTTCAAACAATGCTCAAGTGCACCACCGTCCGTCCCGGACATGAATGTGTTTTTATGACCAAAAGCGGCTGCTCCTACAATGGGGGCGCCTGCCTCACCATCATCGAGGACTGCCAGGGCTGCCAGAGAATCGTGGAAACGGAATCCGGCTCCTATTGCAAGTCCTGCCCCGAGCCGGCAATGAAGTGGAAGGTCGGCCCCTGCAACCTGGCGACCCACATCACCAGGCAGGTCGCCGCCCAGGCGAAGATCAACCCGCTCAAGGCCTCCAGGCGCGCCAGCCGCGGCAAGTAGTCCCGAGGCACTCCAAGGGGCCGGCATCCGATGTCGGCCCCTTTTGATTGCCCGCCTGACAAGGGCCGCGCCCCGCTGTTCCACAACGGCACGCATAGCCGCTCAACCAACTGGAATATTGACAGAAACAGTATCCGCGCCACCTGTGGCGCCGACGTCCGCGAACCGGCTGCGAACAACAGGGACCACCACCTGATTCGTCTTCGCCGAATGAAAAACCGCTGCGCCCGAAACCGCTACAACCCCCCCTTCGCGACGACCTCAGCACTTGGACGATCCATCCTCCTCGTCAAGCTCGACACGAAACACTTCGAGGGACGCCTGCACCTCGTTGGCCTTGGCAAGAAGGTGCCGCGCCTCCTCCTGATATTCGTCCTCCTGGAGCAACCCGCCGTCCGACAGCCTGCCCAAAAACTCCACCAGGTCGTCGTTGCCCTCCTTGACCCTGGTGATGAACAACGCCAGCTGGTCCACCATCTCATTGATTTCCCGGCATTCCTTTTTCAAATAGTCGCCCCGGCGGAGCCTGGACCTGCGTGTGAAATCGCCCCCGGCCACCCGGCGGAACGTGTGGGAGAAGTTGACCAGCGGGCCAACGAGCCTGTGGGTCACGATGACCTGATGGATGAATATCAACAGGGCCATGACCACTACCGCGGGCAGCCACAGCTTGAAGAGGTGCAGCAGGGTTTGTGCCGCCTGATACTGCACGTCGATGCTCTCGGCGTAACTCATGTCATAGATGAGCGGGGACAGGACCACGGCCAGGGTGACGCCCACGAAGAGAAACAGGTAGATAAAATTGTGCAGCACAAGCCTCAGCTGCACGTCCTTGTTGATGAGGAAGTTGCGTAACTTGCGCTGGTTCGGCCTCATCTTTTCCATCACATGCTCCCGTCAGGGGTCCGGCTCCGCCGACCCCGTTCGAACTCCCGTGGCAAGCGCCGCGCGCGGCGCCACATAGCAGCCCGTTGAAAAACTCGGACTTTGCAGCCTGTTAAAAAACGATGAGATGCAAGGCGCGCGAATTTCGAGGAGTAAGGCGTACTTACGGTACGCTGCATCGACGAGAAATGAAGCGCAACACCGCAGATCGCGTTTTTTCAACAGGCTGACAATCCGGCTATTGTTCGACCACCTTGCCCGTGGACCTTTGGTAGACGTACTCTTTCTCGCCCTGGACGTGTTTTGCCCGGGCGGTGAAATCGTCCTGTGTGACGGTCGCGGTTATCACGACCCCCTCGGAGGGGCTGAAACCGTCCAGTGAGAACGTGGAGCCCGTGCCCGGGTCGCCGCTGAGCACACCCCCGTCTCCGGCGGACAACCCGGCCTCCCCCTCGGCCCTGGAATCCCAGGCCTTGGCGAATTCGTGCAGGTCATGCTTGGCGGTGACGTCGTACGCCATCCGGCGGCTGTTGGCCATGATGGACAGCGCCGTGGCGGCCAGCACGGCCACCACCGCGATCACCACCAGCAACTCGACCAGCGTAAACCCCGGTTGTCCACGGCTTTTGTGAACGGATCCCCTTCCCTTCATCAAGACGCCCTTCCGGCTAAGATTCAGAGCGAGCGCCCGAACAGCCCAGTGTCCGTGTCCGGCCCCCGGCAAAAGGATTCGGCAAGCGCCTGCCCGTTGAATGTCAGGAACCTGAATTTGTGAGCGGTCTCAGGTGGTGCGGATGCGCCGCATGAGGCCGCCCCGGAGGGCGAAAAATCCTTTCACCCACCGGGTGAAACGAAGAGTTGTTCAAGAACACGCCAAAAGCCCGATTTATGGGGCTCTTGAACGATTATTCAATATTTTCGTCACGGATTCGGGAGGAAATTTATCATTTGAACCCGGTGCGGGTCAATGCTTATGCTCAGGCCAGTCCGGCGGCGCCAGACCCAGGAGGCGCCTGCGCAGGACCTCCATGGCGGCCATGGCGAACAGGCCCTTGTGGCGCTCCCTGCCTCCGATGGGAAAGAAATACCTGCGGCCCTCGGAGCCGTCAGGCCCGGCAAGGCCCACGCACACCGTGCCCACCGGTTTTTCGTCGCTGCCGCCCGACGGTCCGGCGATGCCCGTGGTGGAGATGCCGTACGTGGCGCCGGCGGCCCGGCGCGCGCCTTCCGCCATCTCCCTGGCCGTCTGCTCGCTCACCGCGCCGTGCCCGGCCAGCGTCTTCCCGGACACCCCGAGGATGGCCTGCTTCACCTCGTTGGCATAAGTCACCGCCGACATCAGAAAGTAGTCCGAGCTTCCCGAAACCTGGGTGATCCAGTGGCCGATCAGCCCGCCGGTGCAGCTTTCCGCCACGGCCAGTGTGGCCCCGCGCTCCCGCAGCAGGCCGCCCAGCACCTCGGACAGCGTGGTCTCGTGCGGCGCGATCATCCACTCGCCCACCGCCTCCTCCACCCGGGCCGCGCCCCGGTCCAGCATGGCCGCCGCCTCGTCTTCCGAGGCCGCCCGGGCGTACAGCTTCACGTATATGTAGGGAAAATCCGCGCGAATGCCCACGTGCATGCCCGAAATGCCGTCCGCCGCGTTCTCCACCCGCTCGCCTATGGCCGACTCCGGCGCGCCGAACGTGGTGAGGGTGCGCGCGGCATGCACCACGCCGCTGCCCAGGCGCTCCCGGACGCGGGGCAGCACCTGCTCGTCCACCATCCTGCGCATCTCGTGGGGCACGCCGGGCACGAAGAAGAACAGGCACCGGCCGATGGTCACGGCAAACCCCGGGGCCGTGCCCACCGGGTTGTCCAGCCGCTGGGCGCCCTCGGGCAGCCATGCCTGCTTTTCGTTGCTGGGATTCATGGGCCGGTCGATGGCCACGAACAGCTTCCTGATCCATGCAAGCGCCACCTCGTCCAGCACCAGTTCCACACCGGCCGCCCTGGCCGCGGCTTCCGCCGACAGATCGTCCATGGTGGGCCCGAGGCCTCCGGTCACCACCGCGAGGTCCGCACGTTCCGACGTCTCCCGCAACGCCTGGACCAACCTCTCCATGTCGTCGCCCACGCACACGTGACGGACCACGTCCGCCCCCGCGTCCTCCAGTTCCCGGGCGATGTGCGCCGAGTTCGTGTCCACCAGCGAGCCGGATACCAGCTCGTCCCCCGTGGCCAGTACGTGCGCCGTGATGTCCGCCATGCCGTGCAGCCTCTCCATGTCCGATGTTTACCCGACAGCCCGATGGGTCTATACTGTATCCCTGTCCACCCCGGGATGTAAGCATGGATTCACCAAAATGGGAAGGATGGCCGATGACGAGGCAGAACGGAAACCACTTCAGGGGATTTTTGCAGTCCGACGACGGCGTGATCACCAGGGTGATCGAGAAAAACACCCGGTCCGTACGGTTCGAGGCCGGTTTCACCCTGTCCGACGAACTGGCCGAACGGGTGCGCAACCAGCCCGGGAACATCGTGTTCACGGAACGCTCACGCATCGCCCGGCTCGGGGTCAACATCACGGGCGAGATGCCCGGTCCGGACGTGCTGGATGGCAACACCGTGGTGCTTGGCATGAAGGCGACGCCCGTGATTTCCGGGTATCCGGGCCTTTCCCAGCTGGCCGAGTTCTTCACGGACGGCCTGCCCGTGGGCAGGCTGGTGTACTGCGACCCGGACGCGCTGCTCACTGCCGGGGAGGTGCTGGCCGCCGTGGAGACCGCGGACATGAAGCTGCCCGAGTCCACCACCATCACCAGCGACGGCACCATCGTCATCTCCCCGCACCGCGTCATCTGCCGCATGCGCGAACCCGTGGACAGGGTCACCCTGGGACGCATCCTCCTCAAGGACGACGGCCGGGAAATGCTCAACCGGTACCAGGTGTCCATCCCGGTGGCCGCCGTGACCATCCCGCCCGGCCAGGGAGTGGTGACCACCTGCTCCATGTACCTGAACGACCACTACGTGGTGCTGCAAAGCGGCTTTGAAACCGGCAGCCACCTCGCGGCCACGGTCCTGGACCCCATCAAGACCCGGGGCATCCGCATCTACCTCGAGATCGTCAACGGAAGCAACCAGCCCATCGTGAACCCGCTCATCACGGCCAAGGTGTACCGCGCGCCCAAATCCGGCACCGTGGAAGCCATGGTGTCCACGGACGTGAACACAAGGCCCAGGTTCACCTACGACGAGATGAAACGGCTGGAAGCCACCGTCGGCGGGCACGGCGCCACCAACTGCCACTACATGCCGCGGCCCATGGCCCTGATTCCCCAGGGGGGAGAAATCACGGACGCCGGGGTGTTCGTGAACGGGCCGGACGAGGCATGCTCAGTGCCCCTGGCCACCTGCGTGACCGCGCGGAGGGACCATTCCCGGCACACCCGGTGCGCCCACGCCTATGCCACGGCGAAAATCCGGGACGCCGCGCCCGGGGGGCGGGCCACGGTGGTGGCGCGGTACTTCCCGAACATGCTGGAGCACCGGGACCTCGTCAACATGGCCTACCACGGCAAACTGGGCGCCCTGTACTTCTACAAACCCTCCAGCGAGCAGGGGCCCTACCTCTCGCAGCGGGACCACAACCGCCTGGAGGAGTACAACGCCTTCGGGGTCAAGGTCTGCTGGGTCTCGGAACTCACCAGGGGCCTCATGGTCCACACCCTGCGCGACGGCAAGGGCTACTTCGTCGCACCGGACCGGCTGGCCGACTTCCACAAGTCCATGCTGTTCGCCTTCTACGGCTCCAACATCCAGCTTTCCGAAAACGGGGCGCAGCGGCTCGCCGCCCTCATGAACGCCCTGGTGCGCTTCTGGGGAAAAAACATCGGCATCGTCACCGGCGGCGGCTCCGGCGTCATGGAACAGGCCAACACCCTGGCCCGGGAACGGGGCATCCTGTCCGGCGCCAACTTCCTGGACATCACGGACCAGTCACTCACCACGGACGTGGACTTCTGCCAGATCTTCCAGAGCACGTGCCGGCACAGCAGACAGAAGTGGTTCGAGATCGCCTCGTTTCCCATATTCAACGTGGGCGGCATCGGCACCCTGGAAGAACTGGGGATCACCCTGTGCAACATGAAGCTGTCCATCCTGGAGTCCGTGCCCATCATCCTGTTCGACACCGAGGGCGACGGCGCGTACTGGCGCAACATGGAGGCGCAGATAAAACACATGGTGCGGGCCAACCGGGCCCCGGGATGGATCGCGGACAACATCGTCATAACAAGCTCGCCGGAAGAGGTCATCGCCGCGTACCATGACAGGCTGAATCTGTTTTGACGGGGGACGAGGGGAATCAGGCGGAATCGAGGGGGAAGTGGCCGTGATTCGACCATGCAGGCCCGGGCTTCATGCACGAAAACCCGAGTCGTCATTCCGGACGGAGCGCAGCGACGATCCGGAATCCGGGGTCTGCGCGGAACCACCCGTCCGCGATCAATCCACCAGCTGCTCCGTGGTAATGCCCATGGCCCGGGCCAGCTTCTCCAGGGTGGTCCTGCGCGGTCTGGCCCCGGGTTTTTCCAGGCGGACAATGGCCGGCTGCTTCAAACCCGAACGCCGGGCAAGCTCCTCCTGGGTCAGCCCCAGATACTCCCGCCATGCCTTGGGCAGCCTGTCACCCCGGACGTTGGCCCTGACCACTTCATGCGGGAACCACACGTCGGCCTCGTCCTCGGGCTGGTTACGCAAAAGCTCCTGGTACGCGTCCCAGGGGATCACGGCAAAGGCGGGCTTGCCATCATGGACAATGACTTGCACATCAGTAGGTTTGCTCATCGCGCTTGCTGACCTCCTGTATGGAAATGATACGAATCTCGGCCGCATGATCGAACAGCACCCGGTACCGGCCCACGCGCAGGCGATAACCGTACCGGTGCTTTTTCAAGGCCTTGACATCGAGCCCCGGGCACTCCGGAAATTGCGCGAGCCCGTCAACGGCATCCAGAATCGCCTCCTGGTATGTCCGTGGAATCCGTTTCATCTGCTTGCGCGCCCGGTTATGCCACGAGATCGTGTTCATGGAGCTATTATAACATTTTATAACATTTGGTCAAGAACTGAAAGCCGTGGGCCGAGGATCGTGGTAGTTACCAGGGAGGCGGGATCGAAAAGGGGATGGCGGCAATCCGACACGTTGGGTCCGGCCCGGCGGGAGCCGAGCCTTGACCCAACCTGCCCCTCCGCGTTACCGGGACGCCCGCCGTCCAGCCCCGGAGTCCGCGCAGGTCTCTATTCTTCCCTGGCCCTGCGGGGCTTGACCCGTATGAGCAGGTCGCCGGTATTCACCTGCGAGCCCTCCTCCACGGCCAGTTCCACCACGGTGCCCGCGATGGCGCTCTCGATGGAGTTGAGCATCTTCATCGCCTCCAGCACCAGCAGGGTGTCCCCCTCCTCGACCTTGGCGCCCTTCTCGACCTTGACTTCGGCCACGACGCCGGTCGCCGCAGCGCGCACTTCGCCCATCTCGGCCAGCGCGGCGATTTCGCTCTGGGTCAGCGGCTTGGCCGCGGGCTGGTTCGTTTCCCCCTCGGGGCGGTACTGGAACGGCTCGGGGTGGTGGTCGATGGAGATATGGGTGATCACGCTGCCGTCGTCCGTTTCGTGGCTGGCTCCGAACGACACGTGGTGGAGCTTGCCCGTGTGGTCCGTGTACGTGATGGACTCGCCGGGGGTGAAGCCGCCTTCCCTGAGCCAGACCGAGGGAGGCAGGACCCAGGTCTTGCCGTAGGTCTGCTCGAACTTGAGAAAGTCCACGGCGTCCCGGGGGTGCTGGAGGTAGAGCACGAGCTCCTCTTCATTGACGCCCCGCCCCAGGGCCTCCTTCAGTTTGCCCCGTTCCTCGTCCAGGTCCACGGGCGGGCACTCCTCGAGTCCCTCTTCTTCCGCCAGCTTCCTTTTCCACCCCGAGCCAAACGCCGCCTCGTAAATCTCGTCTGCGGGCCGATAGAACGGGAACGGGCCGTAGCGGCCCATGAGAAGACGTTTCAGATCCTCGGAGGCGTTGGTGTAGCGCTTGCCGGACAGGGTGTGGGTCACGGCCGTGGACCAAAGAATCTGGGAGCCTGGCGTCACGCTCCAGTAGTTGCCCAGCTCCCGGTGCACCCTTGGCAATTCGTCGGTGAGGATTTTGGGCATTTTGTCCAGGAAACCGCCCTTCACCGCCTGCTCGAAGCTGGAACCCATGGCTCCGCCGGGCAGCTTGTGGATGTGCACGGTGGGATCGAACCCCTTGAACTGGGACTCGAAAGCCGCGTAGGCCGCCCTCTGGTCCTTGAGCTTGTCGCTGGTGGCCATCACCGCGTCGCGGTTCACGCCTTCCGCCTTGTACCCCAGGTCCTCCAGCATGGTGAGCACGGTCAGGATGGGCGGGGGACCGAAAAAGCCCGTCATGGCGTGGTCCGCCGCGTCCACGATCTTCGCGCCCGCCTGCACGGCGGCGATGATGCGGCCCACGTCGTTACCGTCCGTGTTGTGGCCGTGGTAATGAATCACCAGGTCCGGGTATTTGTCCAGGATGGCGGTGATGAGTTGGCCGATCCTCCTGGGCGTGCCGATGCCCGAGTGGTTTTTCAGGCACAGCGTGATGTCCGGGCCGGTGACGTCCAGGATTTCCCCGACCTTGTTCACATAGAACTCGTCGGTGTGCTCCGGCCCGGTGGAAAAGCAGACCGTGGCTTCCAGGAACTTGCCGGCGCGTTGCACCTCCTCGTAGACGGGGATCATGTTGGGCACGTAATTGAGAAAGTCGAACACGCGCCACACGTCCACGTATCGGGCGAACTCCCGAACGGTGAGACGGATGACGTTTTCCGGGTAAGGCCGGTAGCCGAAAAGGTTCACCCCCCGGCACAACGTCTGGAACATGGTCCCGGGCATGCGCCCGCGAAGAAGCGACAACCGTTCGAACGGGTTGATCTGCTTGCGCAGCATGTCCACGTGCACGCTGGCGCCGCCCGTGATTTCCAGGGAGAAATAGCCGGCCTCGTCCCGCTCCTCTGCCACCAGGAGGTCCGTGTGGGCCAGGATGCGGTTCTTGAAATCCGACTGGGACAGGTCCCGTGCCGTGTTGGTGACGAAGTAGCCGTCCGACCTGCGTATCTGGTCCAATGCCTGGCCGGGGTCGCTGCCCGGCGTGATGCGGATGCTCATGAGATACCTCTATATGCGTCCCGCTCCGCGCGTTACATGGCGAAGGGGTTTTTGCCGTTATGGTGGATGGCGGCCAGAAGGTTTCCGATTTTGGCCTCCTCCCGCTCCATGGCCGGGTAGTCGAACAGTTGCGGGTGCCGGTCCAGGTATCCGGTGTCGAAACAACCGGACAGGAACTCGGGCTCCGCCACCAGTGCCCGATAAAAGGGGATGGTGGTCCTGGGGCCGACGATCCGGAAGTTCTTGAGCGCCCTGGCCAAGCGGCTGACCGTATCTCCCCAGGTGAAGCCGTACACCGTCATCTTGACCAGAAGGGAGTCGTACTCCGCGGGAATGCGGTAACCCTGGTACACCATGCCGTCCAGGCGGATACCGGGACCGCCGGGGGAGTTGTACACGGAGACGGTCTTGCCGGACTCGGGTGCGAAGTTGTTCTGCGGGTCCTCGGCGTTGATGCGCATTTCCACGGCGAACCCGCGGATGTATACCTGGTCCTGGGTGATGTCCAGCACCCGGTTGCCGGTGACTCTGAGCATACGGCGCACGATGTCGATGCCGGTGACCACCTCGGTTACCGTATGCTCGACCTGGAGCCGTGTGTTGATTTCCAGGAAATAGAAGTCGTCGTTTTCATCCACCAGGAACTCCACGGTGCCCGCGTTGGTGTAGCCGGAATGGCGCACGTAGGAGAGCGCGGTCTGGCAGATGCGTTCCTCCAGCTCGGGCTCCAGCAGGCCCGGGGCCACCTCCACCAGTTTCTGGTGGCGGCGCTGGATGGAGCAGTTGCGCCCGCCCAGGTGGATGGCGTTGCCGTGGTGGTCGGCCAGCACCTGCACCTCGATGTGCCGGGGATTGACCAGGGCCTTTTCCAGGTACAGCCGTCCGTCGCCGAAGGCGGACTGAGCCTCGGCACGGGCCATTGGAAGCTCCCGGGCAAGGGCCTTGTCGTCGTCCACCCGCCGGATGCCCCTGCCGCCGCCTCCGGCCACCGCCTTCAACATGACGGGAAAGCCGTACTTTTCGCAAAAGGCACGGGCCGCGGCCATGCCCTCGTCGCCATGGGGCAGGATTTCCGAACCGGGAATCACGGGCACCCCGGCCTCCATGGCCAGTTTGCGGGAAATGGTCTTGTCTCCCAGATTGGCGATGACCCTTGCCGACGGCCCCACGAAGTGCAGGCCGGCCTCCTCGCACGCGGCGGCCAGCTCGGGATTCTCGGCCAGAAACCCGTAACCGGGATGCACGGCCTGACATCCGGCCTTGCGCGCCGCCCAGATGATACGATCCACGTCCAGGTAATTTTTCCGCGGGCCAGGGCCGATCCACACGGCTTCGTCCGCGATGAACACGTGGCGGGACTGGGAGTCAGGCGTCTCGTACACGCCCACGGCCCGCATGCCTTCCTCCTGTATGGCGCGGCACAGCCGGATGGCGATCTCGCCCCGGTTGGCCACCAGCACCTTTGCAAAGGGCGGTTTTTCATGCTGTTGTTGGGCTATCAAGTGCACCTCCTTCTGTTACCAGCCTGTTGAAAAACGCGATCTGCGGCGTTGCGCTTCATTTCTCGTC
>JBKHBM010000006.1:0-75955 GCA_046542385.1 Desulfatibacillaceae bacterium
GGCTCGTCGCCGCGCATGCAGTCCACTGCCTCCAAACCGGCCTTGCCGAGCAACAGAAGGCCCCGACAGGACCGAACCTCCTCGGCATGGCTCGCACGCTGGGCACATCGGGCGAACGGTGCGGTGGGCGGACCAGGTTGGTGTGCCGGTTGTTCAAAAGACCGGGGATGACAAGGCCAGGGGGTGTGGTGTGGTCCTCGGCGGCAGAGCGTTCGATAATGAATTTTGACATGACATTCACCTGCCGGGCAAGTGCGATACTACATGCCGCATACGAATATTCCGTATAAAAATCAATGGATTGTTGCTTGGATTGAATATCTTTGCCGGAGTGGCTTCAGGGATTCAGGGGATTGAGACAACTTGAATATGATGGTCACGCAATAAGTCTGATTTCCCAATCTACTACCACATCCAGACGTGGTAGCAAATTGAGGCCACCCACAACATATTGTGGAAACAATTTTCGCCAAAAACTTTTTGCCGGACCATCGAATATGAAATACGGATCATGAAACGCAGATCCCGGATGTTGTGTACCGGGACACGGAGCAGATGGATGATCTTCGCAACGGGACTTTCAGTCTCGTCCATCCGGTGATGGAGGCATAGCCTTTCACATGTACCTGAAGCTCATTTGAAATTTTTTTTACCATTAAATCAAGGTGTTGAAATTTACATTGGCGTATTGACTTGACATTGGAGCCGACGCCTGCCACACTGATACCGGATTCGACAATCCGAACCCCTCATCTCACTCGCACGGAGGCATCTTGGGCAGGATCATCTCAATTCTCAACCACAAGGGAGGCGTTGGGAAAACCACCCTCACGGTCAACCTCGCCCACGCGCTCAGCCGCCTGGGACACTCGGTCATGGTTATCGACAACTCCTCCCAGTGCAACGCAACGAACATTCTCCTGCCCCAGGGCGAGGATGCCGGCCTCACACTATACAACATCTTCGACGCACGATCCGAACGCCAGGCCATCGGCCGGTTCATCTACCCCACGAAGTACGCCAACGTGTACTGCATCCCGAACCATCCGGACACCGGAAGCCTCGAAGCCAGGATCTTTCTGTCTAAATCCCATGCGGCCAGCCTCCTGCTGTTCAAGGACCTCATGCGCAACTACGCGATTGGGCAATACGACTATACGCTCATCGACAATTCACCCAGTCTGGGCGCCTTTGTCTTGTGTTCACTCCACATGAGCGACAACGTCATCCTTCCCGTGAAAGCAGGCTCCGGCTTCAGCTTGGACGGCGTGCTCAACGTGGTCCGCGTGATTAGGGATCTGAATGCCGAACACGAGCTGCAGCCCCTGGGAACCCGGATCGTAGTGAACCAGGTGGACCGACGCACGGCCATGAGCCGCTACACATTCGAACGCATCGGGCAGCACCTGGGCCGGGACATCCTGTTCAGGACAGCCATCCCGTCCAACGCCGTATTCGAACGTGCCGAGGCGGTTCGTGAATCCATATTGAAATACAAGGGCTCCTCGCCGGGCGCCCGCGCGTTTCGGGACCTGGCGCAGGAGGTTCAGCAGGCCTTTCCTTCCCAAACCGGGCAAGAGGCCGTGGAACTCGAGAGCGGAACCCGAGCCTCGTGAGGCCGGGGACGCACCCGTCGAACCGGCGCTTTGCCCGCATGACCGAGGAGGCAGACATGCACAAGCCGTGGCTTCGACATTACGACTCGTGGGTTCCGGAAACGATCGAATACCCTACCCAACCGCTCTACACCCTGTTTCGGAATGCCGCCCTCGCGAACAGCGACAAGACGGCCCTGGTCTTTTTCGATCAGGAGATCACCTACGGTCAGCTTCTCGACTGGACGGACCGCTTCGCGGCCGCGCTTGCCGCCGCCGGCATCGCCACGGGGGACCGTATCGTCCTGTCCCTGCCCAACTGCCCCCAGTTCCCCGTGGCGTACTATGCCCTGCAGAAGCTGGGTGCCGTGGTGGTAATGCTCAACCCTCTGTCCGTTCCCCGGGAAATCGAATACAAGTGCCGCAACTCCCGCGCGCGGGGGCTGATTGCCCTGGATATGTTCGCGGAACAGTTCCTGCCGGTCGCCGACAAAACAGGCCTGGACCTGGTCGTCTTCGCCAACATCCTGGGGCTGCTGCCTTCCGGGACCGCGCCAACTTCCGTGGACAAGGAAGGAATACGGGACTTCTCCGAAATGGCCACCTGGCGGGAAGCACACGGCCCGCACAACGAAGGCGGGATGGACGACCTCGCGGTGATTATCTACACCGGCGGGACCACCGGTGACCCCAAAGGGGCAATGCTCAGCCACCTGAACATCATCACGAATTCCTGGAGCATCGCCGGATGGTTCGGAATTCGCCCGGACGACAGGGGCCTTGCCGTACTCCCGTTCTTCCACGGGTTCGGCATGCAGGTCATGCTGAATACCCATCTGCTGTTCGGGGCATCGCTGGTCGTCATGCCCCGGTTCGACATCGAGGACCTCCTGAACCTCGTGCACAAGCATCACCCCACGGTAATGGTCGGGGTGCCCACTATCTTCGTAGCCGTGAACAACCATCCGGAGCGGAGCAACTACGACTTCAGTTCCGTTCGGTGCGCGGTGTCTGGAGGCGCTCCTTTGCCTCTGAGCGTGAAGCACGCGTTCGAGGATTTCACAGGCGGAAAGCTGCTCGAAGGCTACGGGCTCACGGAGTCGACGTGCGCGGTATGCGCCAACCCCTACCAGGGGCTGTACAAGGAAGGAACCATCGGCATTCCCATGCCAGATGTAGACATGAAAATCGTGGATCTCGACACCGGCACAAAGGATATGCCGGTTGGGGAATCTGGCGAAATCATTATCAAGTCACCCACCGTGATGATCGGTTACTATGGCAATGCGACGGCCACCAAGGAGAACATTCGTGACGGGTGGCTGTACTCCGGGGACATCGGGGCCATGGACGAGGACGGGTACTTCACCATCCTGGACCGCAAGAAGGAGATGATCATAGCCAGTGGCTTCAACATCTACCCCAAGGAAGTGGAGAACATCCTGTGCGGTCACCCGGCTGTGAGCGAGGCCGCGGTAATCGGCGTTCCGGATTCATATCGCGGCGAAACCGTCAAAGCGTTCATCACCATGGCACCAGGTGCCGAGGTATCCGAAGAGGAAATCACGGCTTTCTGCCGTGAGAACATGCTTCGCTACATGGTTCCTGCGGAAATCGAATTCCGGAATGAATTGCCCAAAACACCCATCGGCAAGATCCTGAAGAAGGAGCTGAAGGCGGAGGAGCTGGCACGCATGGAGACAGTTCCGCCGGCATAGTTGCCACATCAGACCCGGGACGGGCGTGACACAGCCCTGTCGCGACAGTGCCCGGCAATATCAACAGGAGAGATCATGCACATTGAATACATGAAAATGGTGGGCGACATGTATGCCCAATTGGGCTATCCACCGTATCGCTGGGTCATGAACGAGGACACCCCTCCCTGGACACCTCTGAAAAAGCCCTTGTCAGAATGCCGGCTGGCCTTGATTGCGTCGGGTGGAATCTACGTAACCGGACAGGTCGCCTTTCATTTCAAGGACGACGTCTCGCATCGGGTCATCCCCACGGGAATTCGAACCGAGGATCTCCGCATCACGCATTTCGCCTACGATGTGAGCGTGGCGCGACGGGACCCGAACTCCGTTTTTCCGTTGGATACCCTGCGCCGCCTGGTGGACGAGGATGTCGTGGGCGCTTTGACCGACAATGCTTATTCCTTCATGGGGGGCATCTACTCCTCACGCAAGGTCCGGGAACAGCTTGCGCCGAACCTCACGGAGGCCCTGCTTGCGGAAAAGGCGGACGCGGTCCTGTTGGTACCGTGTTGACCGGTGTGCCATCAGTCCGTGGGACTGATCGCGCGTCACGCCGAGGCCGCAGGAATCCCGACACTGTGCATGGGTTCGGCCTTTGACATTCTTTCAGCGGTAAACCCGCCGCGCGCCGTGTTCCTCGACTATCCCCTGGGACACACCGCGGGCAAGCCCGGCGAGCCTGAACTCCAGAGGGAAATCCTCATGGCCGCCTTGTCAGCTTTCGAGGCAATGGCTGAACCCGGCTCCATTCAGGCCCTGCCGTTCAAGTGGGACGCCGAGGATTCCTGGAAAGACTCCTGGACTGGTGGCGACATGCGGCTGGAGCGCCTTGATACGCCGCAGTACCAGGACGAGGAAGACCGCCGGCGGGCCGAGGAGGACGATACTGCATTGTTGCCTCCGAGAGTGTAAAAATAATACGATGAAAATACCATAGCAGGTATCGCACCCGGGTGGCAATGGTTTCCATGATGGGGTTCCGCTGTCGGCAAGGAGATCCATGCGAGATGCGGGAATGCAAGGGTGCCAAATGCGGGCCATGGCTGTACAGGAGCTGTACAAACCACCTTTTTCACGAGAAAGGGGCTATGACCCGCAAGCCATAACCCCTTGATTAACCTGGTGCCCCCGGCAAGAATCGAACTTGCGGCACATGGATTAGGAATCCATTGCTCTATCCACTGAGCTACGGGGGCTCTGTGTGTGCGGAATCGCCCGGCGGCCCTGTCCCACGACGGAGCGGGGAGCCGGTTTCTCACGGCAATTCGTGGCATGTGATGCGACCGGCTGCCGGCCAGCTGATTTGTCGAGCCACTGGATGCGAGTGACTTCCGGCCTGCTGATTTGTCGCGCCACTGGATGCGACCAGTCGCATGCCGCCCGAAAGGAGCGATTTGTTAGCATCATTCGCCAAAGTGCGCAAGCACTTTTCGGTCCGGGCTGCGCCGCTACCGGCGAATCCCACGAAACCGGCCGTTTCGGCGCACCCGGCTGGATGACATCGCGCTGCCATCCGGGTCGGCCGGCTTGAACGAGGCCGCCACGGAATGCCGCCGGGCGCCGGCAATGACAGGGTCGTGCCGGGATGCCGCCCTGCTCCGACAATGACGGGGGCGTGTCGCGCAATGGGTCGGTTTCGGCATGAAGGCAGGAGGAGAACACTCCCCCTGCTCCTTTCATGGCGGCCCGCGAAATCACAAAACGGCGCCGGAACGATTTCCGGCGCCGTTTGCCATTTGATGAACGAACCTTATCGTATTGCGGCCTCAAACCTGCCGGGCCGCCCTTCCCCCGCTACCAGCCCAGGGACAGGTAGGCGTGCATGGAATCCGCGGCTGTGCGGCCCGCGCCCATGGCCTCGATGACGGTGGCCATGCCGGTGACGATGTCCCCGCCGGCCCACACGCCGGGCTTGGTGGTCTTGCCGGTTTCGGGCTCGGCCAGGATGTAGCCCCACTTGTTGAGGCTCAACTCAGGCGTCACCGAGGTGAGCAACGGGTTGGCGCCCGCGCCCACGGCGATGACCGCGAGGTCGCAATCGATACGGAACTTGGAATCCGGGATGGCCACGGGGCGGCGGCGGCCGGATGCGTCGGGCTCGCCCAGCTCCATCCGCGCGCATTCCATGCCGGTCACCCTGCCCTGGTCGTCGCCGAAAAACCGTATTGGGTTGGTGAGAAGATGCAGTTCGATCCTCTCCTCCTCGGCGTGGTGGATTTCCTCCACCCTTGCCGGCATCTCGTCCCGGGAGCGGCGGTACACGATGGTGACCTTTTCCGCGCCCAGACGCATGGCCGTGCGGGCCGAGTCCATGGCCACGTTGCCAGCGCCGATGACCACCACGTTTTTGCCCACCACGACGGGAGTGTCGTACTCGGGGAACAGGTAGGCCTTCATCAGGTTGGACCGGGTCAGGTACTCGTTGGCGGAATACACGCCGATGAGGTTTTCGCCGGGCAGGTTCAAAAAATTGGGCAGACCCGCGCCGACCGCCACGAAAATGGCGTGGTAGCCTTCCTCGAACAGCTCGTCCAGGGTGACAATCTTGCCCACCACCATGTTGCACTCGAACTTCACGCCCAGGCGCTCCAGGTAGTTGATCTCGGCGAACAGGATCTCCTTGGGCAGCCGGAACTCGGGAATGCCGTACAGCAGCACGCCGCCGGGCTTGTGGAACGCTTCGAACACGGTGACTTCGTGTCCCTTGAGGATGAGGTCGCCGGCCACCGTGAGTCCGGCCGGGCCCGAACCGACCACGGCGACCTTCTTGCCCGTGGGCGCCGCCTTTTCCGGCAGCTTCACCTTGCTCTCGTTGCGCTCCCAGTCGGCGAGGAAGCGTTCCAGCCTGCCGATGGCCACGGGATCGCCCTTCTTGCCCAGGATGCACTGCTCCTCGCATTGGGACTCCTGGGGGCAGACCCTGCCGCACACCGCGGGCAACGCATTGGTTTCCTTCAGCTTGGCTATGCCCGCCTCGTAATCCTTTTCCGCGATGCACTTGATGAACGCGGGAATGTCGATGCCCACGGGACAACCCTTGCGGCACCCGGGGTTCTTGCACTGGATGCACCGTTCGGCTTCCAGGGCGGCGAGTTCCTTTGTATAGCCCAGGGGGACTTCCTTGAAATTGCGCCTGCGAACCTCGGGCTCCTGCTCGGGCATTTTCTGCCTGGGAATCTTTTCCTTGGCCATGTTCCATCCTCCAATATAACGGGGCCTGGCGCCCCGGTTTAGCAGCCTGTTGAAAAACGCGATCTGCGGCGTTGCGCTTCATTTCTCATCGGTGCAACGTACTTGAGGTACGCCTTACTCCTTGAAATTCGCGCGCCTTGCATCTCATCGTATTTGAACAGGCTGCCAATTCCGAGTTTTTCAACGGACTGTTTAGCTCAGGATCAGGACTTGTTTTCGCACGCGCACTCGGCTTCGTAACGATTCATGGATTCCTTTTCCTGGGGTATGTATCCCATGAGCCGGTTCTGCAATTCGTCAAAATCCACCTTGTTACCGTCGAACTCGGGACCGTCAACGCAGGCGAAACGCGTTTCCCCGCCCACGGTGACCCGGCAGCAGCCACACATGCCCGTGCCGTCCACCATGATGGCGTTGAGACTCACCAGGGTATGGATGCCATGCTCTTTGGTCATTTTGCAGACCGCCTTCATCATGGGAACCGGGCCGATGGCCACCACGAGGTTCACGTTTTCCCTTTGCAGCACCTGCTCCAGGAGATCGGTGCCGAAACCGTGGAACCCGCAGCTTCCGTCGTCGGTGCAGAGCATGAAGTCATTGCTGGCCGCCTCCATCTGCTCCTCCATGATGAGCAACTCCTGGCAGCGCGCCCCGCATATGGCGATCACCTTGTTGCCGGCCTCCTTGAACGCCTTGGTGATGGGGTGCAGCACGGCGATACCGGTGCCGCCGCCGATGCATACGACGGTACCCACGTTTTCGATTTCCGTTGGCTTGCCCAGGGGACCCGCGATGTCCAGGATGGCGTCGCCCACGTCCAGGTTCTTCATCATGGCCGTGGTCTTGCCCACTACCTGGTAGATCAGGGTGATCGTTCCCTTGTCCGGGTCCGTGTCCGCCATGGTCAGCGGAATCCTCTCGCCGGTCTCGTTGACCCGGAGCATGACAAACTGCCCGGGCAGGGCCTTTGCCGCGATGCGTGGCGCCTGGATCACGTTTTCGATTACGGTTCCCTGCGCCATCTCGCGTTTTTTGATGATGGTAAATGACATTCCAAAGTCCTCCTTGATATATGTTTGGGCGCTTTTTTCGGCGAGGCCCTGTCGCCTTGTATTCCATGGGTGCCGCAACCCAAATGGAATTGCTACCACAGCGCGGCAACAGGTTTCAAGGCCTTTGTGTACGCGGTTTCGGGCATTGCCGTGCTTTTTTGGCATGGTTAAGGGTTTTCATTCAGCCTTTCCGCGGTTATAATGAACTCCCTTCGCAACCGGCAATGTGTAAACAAGGAGCCCCCATGACCTCCATGATCGAATCCGATGCCCCGGAAACAGGCGGGAAAGCCTCCCCTCCCCTGGTCCTGCTGGCGGAGGACCATCCCGTCGGCCGCATTCTGGTGTCCCGTCTTCTGGAAACCGCCGGTTTTACGGTGGTCATCGCGAAAAACGGCCGTGAGGCGGTGGACCTGTTGTTCGCCGACCCCGAGGGCTTCGACCTTCTGCTGCTTGACCTGGAGATGCCGGTGATGGATGGTTGGGAGGCCGTTCGGGCCATCCGGGAAAAGGGCATCATGCTCCCCGTGGTGGCCTTGTCCGGGCACACGGACGAGAGCCTTGGCGAAAGGTGCCGCAAGTCGGGGATGAATGACTACCTGACCAAGCCGGTGTCCATGGAGGCCCTCGCGGCCGTGATGCAACAATGGACCGGCAGGCGGGGAACAAGGCCCTCGACATCTCCGGACCTGGACGGAGAGGTTGTTTTCGACCGCGAGTTCCTGCTGTCACGCATCGGCAGGGACGAGGGACTGGCCGCCTCCATAGCCAAAACGTTCGCCAGGACCGCGGGCAGCCACCTCAAGGCCGCGGCGTCGGCCCGCGGGGAAGGCAACCTTACCGGGGCCCTGGGCGAGATTCATGCACTCAAGGGCGCGGCCGCCAACGTCGGGGCGCGCCGCATGGCCGGGGCGTGCCTTGCCTTCGAGGAAATGGCGACGAAAGGGTATGACCATGGCATGGACGACGCCATGGACGTCCTCGCCCGGGAAATCGAAGCCTTCAAGGAGGCGCTGGACCAATCCTGACCCCAGATCCGCCCACCAAATCGTTACCAAATCGATTTTTTTGACCCTGGTCAAGGCGACGCCCCGCCAGTGCGGTGTACCGTATCGTTGCTTGACGGCCCGTGCTCCGGGCTTATTTTGGTATGACAATACCAGTTTTTTCCATAAAAAGGACGGCCATGCTCTCCTTGCTCAAATACTTCAGAAAATCCGAAATGGTCTGGGATGACCAGGCTGAACAAAGCCTGTGCAAAGTACCCGCACCCATGCGGCCCATGGTTCGTGGCAAGGTCGAGGAGCTCGTACGGCAACGGGGTGGGAACAAGGTCCGCGCCAGGGATTTCGACGAGGCGAAAGAGGCTTTCGAGCAACGCTTCAAAAAGTCCACTGGCAAATCCGTTGGCTCCAACATGCCCGCGCCCAACGAACCGGGAGTGCCCATGACCCTGGTGCAGGCGTGCCACAGCCGCGCCGCCGGGTGCAAGAACCCGCTCATCGACACCGATGAGTGGAAGGAGGCCGTGGAACAATGGGTGGAGGAATCCGGGATTTCCGAGCGCCTCCGCCAACGGCTCACCAGTGACACCATTTTCATGCACAACAAGATCAGGTTCTCCATCTCCGGATGCCCCAACGGCTGCTCCAGACCCCAGATCGCGGATTTCGGCATCGTGGGCACCGTGACCCCGGTGTTCGACACGGAAAAGTGCACGGGCTGCGGCGAATGCGCCGAAGCCTGCCCGGACAACGCCATCGCCATGGTGCACGACGTGGCGGTGCGGGATCCGGAGACCTGCCAGGGATGCCTGTGCTGCTCACGGGCCTGCCCCGCGGAGTGTATCAGCACCGTGGAACCCCGGGCCCGCCTCCTGGTGGGCGGCAAGCTGGGCAGGCATCCCCACCTCGCCGATCCGGCAGGGGAGTTCCGTACACCGGAGGAACTTCTCCGGCGCGTGGAAACCATACTGGAGGAATATTTGGCGGAATCCGAACCGGGCGAGCGATTCGCCAAATACTGGGTGGAAAAGACCCGCGAGGCCTGATCCCCGACCACCCCGTCCCAAGACGTTTCCCCTTCGGAGGTTCGTTTGCTCAAACGCATACTCACCATTCTGGTGGTCTATGCGTTTTTTTGCCCGCCTGTCGAAGGGGAAGGATCCTACCTCGTGAACGGGTTGGTGGCCTTTTCAATGCCGATGGTGCTCTCGGGTGTCGGACCATAGTTGTGGCCGGGCAACACGATGGTGTCGTCGGGCAGGGTGTACAGCCGGGTCCTGATGGACCGCAGCAGTCGGGTGTGGTCGCCGCCGGGAAAGGCGGTGGTTCCGATGCCGCCGACGAACAGGGTGTCCCCCGTAAGCACCTTGCCCTGGTGCAGCAGGCAGATGCCGCCGGGACTGTGGCCCGGCGTATGGATCACGTCAATCATGCTCTCCCCGACCTGGATCGTGTCCCCGTGCTCCAGCAGGACGTCCGCGGCGGGCGAACTTTTGCCGCCGATACCCAGCGCCATGGTGCGATACACCAGCTTGCGCAGCTTGGGGGCGTCGTCCTTGTGGATGCAGACCTTGGCGCCGGTGGCTCTTACCATGGCCTGGTTGCCGCAGACGTGATCCGCGTGTCCGTGGGTATTGATCACGTGGGTGACCTTCGCGCCCATACTGTTCACCACCTCGAGGATCCTGCCGGTATCGAAGGCGGGGTCCACCACCGCACATGCATTGGTGGCCCTGTCCCGCAGAACGTAGCAGAACACCACCATCTTTCCGACCAGCACCTGTTCGATATCGAGCATACGTTCTCCGACGCCCCTTCCCCGCTACAATTCGCCTGCCGGCCTGGCCACGGCGTCCGCGCTTTCCCGGGCCTTGTACCGTCTTGCCGCCTCCCGGGCTTCTTCTCTTGTGGCATGGGAGCCGACGCGTACCGCGTTCCAGGTGCGGCCCTTTTTGTCGGTGGATTGAAACAGCTTCGGCGAATACCCCTTTTCCCGGAGCGTACCCATTGCCTTTTCCGCGTTTCGCCTTTCCAGATAGGCCCCTACCTGCACGGTCCAGCCGCCGCCGGATGCCGAGGCCTGCACGCCGGAAGGCGGAGTGTTCGCTTCTCCGGGCGCGGCCTGGGCCGCGGCGTAATCCGTAACCCGGACCACGTACTCGGTGCTGCCGTCCCGGTTTCTTTTCTCGTACATGGTGGGGGCGTACCCCTTGCGCTCCAGAATGCGCACGTGCTGCCGGGCGTATTCCCGGGTTTCGTAGGCACCCACGGGCACGGACACGGCCTGGGCCAGCTTTCCGCTGGAGGATGGCCTGGGGGGCACGTATTCGGACGGATGCCTTCCACCGGGCCCAGGCGCCCGGAAACGGACGAGGGCTTCGGCGTTTTCCAACTCGCGATAGGCCCGGGCCGCATCCCGCGCCTGCGCCCAGTCGGCATATTCACCCACGCTCACCACGTACCAGGGCTTGCCGGCCGGGCCCCCGGCTTCAAACACCGTTGCCACGTATCCCTTGTCTTCCAGGGAGGCTTTGGCCCGTTGCGCCCCGGTCCTGTCCGCGAAACTGCCGGTCTGGACCACGAAGGCTCCGTTGGCCAGGGAGCCCGAACCGGGGGAAGCCGGCTGAACGGTCTGTTTCGGCTCGGGTTCGGGCCGTGGCTTCGAATCCGGCTCTGACTCCGGCGCGGTTTGTGACTCCGGTTCAGGCTCGGTCTCGGGTTCAGCCCGTCTTTCCGGTTGCGAGGGCGGGGCTGCCGCCACTTCCATGGCCTTCGCATCCCGCAGGATGTCCATGCCGCGCACCACGGCGCCGGACTTCTCCTCATGGGCGAAGTCACTGGCAGCGTCGTTGGCCATGACCCTTTCAGCGTACCTGCCGATGCTCACGAGATACAGTTCCGGCGAGGTTCCCGGCTGCAGGTAAACCCGGGGAGACAACCCGCGCCGCTCCAGCTCGCCAGCGTGGCGCTCGGCGTTCTCCTTCACGTGGTACGCGCCCACCTGGACGAAATACCCTCCTTCGCCTTCGGGCGCGGAGTCGGTCTCGGGTTTTGGGGACGGCGGGGCCGACTCCGGCTCGGGTGACCGCGGAGTCCCGGCCCCGTCCCTCGGCGGGGTGTCGTACGAGGCGGAGCCGGAGGATTCGGCGATGTCTTCCTCGATCATGAGATCGGGCTTCGGGGCCAGCCCGGATTTCGGCTCAGGGCCCCGGGAAACCAGCAGCTCCGGACCATCGCCCGGAGCCAGGGTGATTTCCTCGGCCGGCTTCTCCCCGCTGTCCGTCTTCCCGGAAGGCTCCCCGGGCGACGCCTCCACCTCGGCGAGAAGGGCCTTGTCCCGCCAGGGCCTCCGGGCCTCGTACGCCTTGAGCCGTTCCATGTATTCGGGAATGGCCCCCAAATACCCTTCCTTTTCCAGGTACTCGATGAGCCTTGCCTCGGTTTCCGCGGCGTCCTCGAACTGGCCGTTTTCCGCCATGGCCGCGGCAAGGGTGTCCAGGAAGCTGGGTTCGGGATGCAGGTCCAGGGCCTTCCGGGCCAACTGCAATGCCTTGCCCCCGTCACGGTACCTGGAGTCCGGGCACGTGGACAGCACCCATGCAACCTGATTCATGGCCAGTACATGGTCCGGCTTGAGGCTCAAGGCCTCGGCGCAGTCCTCCAGGGCCTTGTGGCAGTCCCCCTTGTAAAAGTACGCCGTGCCCCGGTTGCACCAGGCGTCCGCGTGTTCGGGATTCATCTCGATGGCCCTGGACGTGTCATGGATGGCCCGGTCGTACTCACCGAGGTGGTACCACGCCGCTCCCCGGTTGTTGTACACGTCCGCGTCGCCGGCGCCCAGGTCGATGACCTTCGAGTAATCGCCTATTGCCTTCTCCAGCCTGCCCGTGTAAAAGTACGCCGCACCACGGTGAACATACACCTCTACATGGCCCGGGTCCTTGTCTACGGCCTCGTCAAAGGCCTCGATGGCTTTTTCGTAGTGACCGGACTGGAACAGGATGGCGCCGCGCTCGAACCAGTTCTCGACCGCGTGCGCGGTCCCGGCGGCGGCCGCCAGCAGGCACAACATGACTAAGGTGTGGAAAACCTTCCACATAAGGTGTCTCCTCCGGCGGACAACCTATCGCAAATGAACCTCATTGGCAATGGTTTTACCCCTTCCGACCCTGTTTTACCCGGACGGGCCATACCATTGCCCGAAATCGGACATCCAGGAACAGGGAGGGAGTTCGCCATGCCCGGCAAGCCGGCCATCGAATGCCGGAACGTGACCTTTTCCCATCCGGACGGGGCACCCGTATTCAAGGGACTCACCGCGTCCTTTCCGGCGGGCGGATTCATACTGCTCAAGGGGCCTTCCGGGGCTGGAAAATCCACATTCCTGCGCCTGTTGAACCGCATGGCCAGGCCATCCGCCGGTGAGGTCCGCCTCTTCGGAACACCGCTGGCCGACATCCCCCCCCCGGAATTGCGCGTCCGTGTCATCTACCTCCAGCAGACACCCACGCTGGTCGCGGCCTCCGTGCGGGAGAACCTTCTGCTCCCGTTTTCCCTTGCCGCCAACAGGGACAGGAAAACCCCTGACGACGAGAGGCTGTCCCGGATGCTGTCCGGGTTCCTTCTGGACACGGTGCGCCTGGACGCGCCGGCAAAAGAGCTTTCAGTGGGCCAGAAGCAGCGGCTTTGCCTCATCCGCGCCATGCTGCTCGATCCCCGGGTCCTCCTGCTGGACGAGCCCACCAGCGCGCTGGACCCGGCCAGCCGCGAGGTGGTGGAAAACGCGGCGGAAAGCCTGTGCCTGGACAGGGGCATGACCGTTTTCATGGTCAGCCACGCCGAGTTCACGCCCAAACGGGTGGATCCCCTGCTGGCCCGGGTTTCGGGCGGCACCCTGGAGGTCGGATGAACGGCGAAATTGTTGACATAAGATTCTGGCAACTCGGGCTTGCGCTGATCTTCGTGGTAACCGCCGGCACAATCAGCCTGATTCACGGCCTGGGCCTTGCCCGGGACCTGGCCGTGGGCACCGTGCGCACCTTCGTGCAGCTGTTCCTTCTGGGCTATGTCCTGGTCTTCGTCTTCACCCTGGACACCGGCATCGTCGTCGTGCTCATCTACGCGGCCATGATCGCCTTTGCCGCCTGGACCATACACAGCAGGGTCAAGGAGCGGCAGGTGGCGTTTTTCGTGCCCACCCTGGTCTCCATGCTGGCAAGCTACATGGTGGTGAGCGTGGTGGTGTGCGCCGTGATGGTCGGCGTGGAGCCGTGGTGGAAGCCCCAGTACTTCCTGCCCCTGGGCGGCATGGTGGTGGGCAACTCCATGAACGCCATCGCCATCACCCTGGACAGAATGTTCGGAGAACTGCGGTCGCGCCGGGACGAGGTGGAGATGATGCTCAGCCTTGGCGCGGATTACAGGGAAGCCAGCCACGATGTCTTCACCAACGCCCTAAAGGCCGGGATGATCCCCTCCATCAACTCCATGATGGCGGTGGGCATGGTGTTCATCCCCGGCATGATGACGGGACAGATACTTGCCGGCGCCGACCCGCTGGTCGCCGTACGCTACCAGATCGTGGTGATGACCATGCTGGTGGGCAGCACGGCGCTGGGGTCGCTCATCGTGGCATGGTTCATACGCCGCCGCTGTTTTGGCGAGGACCACGTACTCAAGCTGCGGTGACCCGGTTTTGCACGGAAGCCGGACCCTCCCTCCCCGTTACTCCGGGAGCGCCCTCGCGGTCGTAGATGTAAATGGGATCATGGTCCATGTCCCCGGCCGGACGCACCACCTTTCTCGGAGACCAGCCGGGAATCGGGAAGTTGGCGGACACGGCAACGGCGCCGGGCTTGAGCTCGAGAGACAGCTTGTTCCCGATGTCGGCCATGACGTCGGGGAAGAGGTAGCAGAAGACCACGTCGGCGCGGGTGAGATCCGCCGTAAAGAAGTTTCTCCTGTGGACGGCCACGTCCCGATGCCCGAGATGGCGCAACCATGCCTGGACCCATGCCAGGAGGTTCAACTCATAGCCCTCGCCCCGCACCCCGAACCTTTTGCCCGCCCGGTAAAGCACCCGGCCGTCGCCGCAACCAAGATCCACGAACAGGTCATCCGGTTTCATGGGCACCGCGTCAAGGAACGCGTCGATCCGGGCGTTTGACGTGCCCACGAACAGGGCGCCCCTGGTGGCTGGCAGGGCCAGCGCCGTGGAAAGCACGTAAACGAGCTTTACGGCGAACAACAGGGCGAAGAACCCGATGGCCGCGACAATCCACACGTTCATTTGCCCACCTGTCCGCTCATTAAAAACGCGGCCCGTGCCGGGTCTTGTCCGGTATCACACCCTCACCGCCACCCCGTGGTCGCGGTCGTCCGTGAGTATCTCGAAAGCCGCCCTGTTCTCCGTGTTCAGCACCTCGGGCTTGCCGCCTTTTTTCATCAGGGTCAGCCGGCAGGAGGCGATCTTCGAATTCAGGCAATGCTTCACGCCTCCCGGCGGATTGTAGTAATTGAGGCAGACAAAGCTCTCCCTGGGCGCGGTGATCCTGGCTTCCATGGAAAACTCGGGCCCGTCGCTGCGCACCTTCCAGTCAAAATAGTCGAAGGAACCCCTGGCCTTCACCGTCTGCACGAGGCTGTTCAGGGCGTACTGCCGGCCGTTGTGGCGCAGGACCATGGGGCTCATGTACGGAGTCCACACCGGACCCAGCCTGATCCTGCCGGTCGCGATCTCCAGAAAGCTGTCCGGAGCGTCATCAAACCCCGCGACCTGGCCCCAGGCGTAATCGTCCGTGTGCTTCTCCCCCCAATTGTGGTTCTGGCTGCCGACCCAGTCCTTCACCGGAACGTACTTGCCGTTCACCACCAGCTTGCCGGTGAACGCGGCCATGGGACGCGGGACCAGGGCCTTGGCCTTGGGAAACGGAGCGTTGTACAGCTTGAGGGGCAACAGGAACAGGGGTTCGGATTCCGTCCCGTATCCCATCTCCCAGGCGATTTTGTCCTGGCCGGCCGTGGCCTCGCCCGATAGTTTGCCGTGGTCCAGCACGCATTCTCCCACCTTGGCGGCCAGCCCGTTGGTGTTGAACGCGCACACGCTCATTGGAAACTCGTCCTTCACGGCCACGTGCTCCTGCTTCTCACCGTCGAAGTAGACCGCCCAGACTTCGCCGATCGCGTCCTCGGGCCTGCCCCTGGGGGCGAAAACCGTGTACCGGATCCAGAAGGCCACGGGTTTTTTGGGATGATTTGCCCGCAGAAAATAGCTTTCGTAATGACCTTTTTCCTGGCCCGGGATGTAGCGGGCATGGTCGGCGAAACGTAAAGGATCCGCTGTTTTCCTGCTCATGTTGATCTCCCCTGTTGTCCGGTTCCCGGATGCGGTTTCGGCGGGCTGGCATCCCGGGAATTGACACGGGACGCGATTACCACCTATATTCCAGCGCAGCCCGGCAGCTTCTCCGGAATTCCGGGCTGTGTTTCGCCTTTTTGCGTGACCTCGCAGTATACAACAACCATGCGCAAACGCAAGTTTCAAAACCGAATCGGGGGCTTCATGGACAAGTACGACATAGTGGTTGGAATACCTTCCTACAATGAGGCCGAAACCATCGGCCATGTGGCCGAAAAGGCGTCCGAAGGGCTTGTCAAATATTTTCCCGATGCCCGCTCCATCATCGTCAACTGCGACAACAACAGCCCGGACGGAACCAAAAGGGCCTTTCTCTCCACGGTCACCAAGGTGGAGAAGAAGTACATATCCACGGAGCAGGGCGTCAAGGGCAAGGGGAACAACCTGTACAACCTGTTCGGATTCTTTCTGGAATCCGAGGCCCGGATCGGCATCGTGATCGACGCGGACATTCGCTCCATAGTTCCCAAGTGGATCCGATACATGGCCGGCCCGGTCAAGGACGGCTGCGACCTGGTCACCCCCGTATACTCCCGCCACCAGTTCGACGGCACCATCACCAACCACCTGTGCCACCCGCTGGTCCATGCCCTCACCGGTATGGACATACGCCAGCCCATCGGCGGGGATTTCGCCTTTTCCAGCTCCCTGTGCGAGCACTGGATGAAACAGGAGTGGAACGAATCCGTCAGGCAGTACGGCGTGGACATATTCATGACCCTGCACGCCATCTTCGGCGGATTCAAGGTCTGTCAGGCCGGGTTGGGGAGCAAGGTGCATAACGCCAGCGCGCCCAAGCTGGGCATCATGTTCGAGCAGGTGGTCCACACCCTTTTCGACATTCTCGCGAAAAACAGGTTCCACTGGCTTGCCGAGTGCTCCGAGGAGGAAACACCCAGGCAGTGGGCCACGGCCAAGACCCGGGACGTGCCCCGTTACGGCATGAACAAGATGCCGGAGCCTCAGAGGGTGGAAATCGACATGATCAAGCTGAAAAAGGACTGCCGTGCCGAGTGGGACGAAAACCGGGAACACGTCGAAAAACACCTGAGCCACTACGCATATACCATCCTGGAACGCATGTTCGAGATGGATTTCCATCACCTGGACATCATGCTGTGGTCCCAGATCGTGTATACGCTGTTGTGCTGCTTCGAGGAGGCGGACGAAGGGGAACGCGGGAACATAGTCAACGCGCTGAAGCCCCTGTACTTCTCGAGGAGTATCACCTTCGACTACCAGACGTGGCGTTACAGCGTGGAACACGCCGAAAAGGAGGTCAACGACCAGGCGCGGGCGTTCTTGTCCCAGAAGCCCTACCTGCTGGGTTTGAACTCGCTGAAGCAGGCGAAAGACGGGGGGCAGCGCGGCGGTCCGGCCCCGGAGAAGTGAGCCGCATCCCACGTGTGCCGTATTCTCCATGCCCCGCGGATATTGGCTGTGGCGGTGGCATGACCGGTCCCTGAACCCGTGACGAAGATTTTGAATACCCCCTGAAAAGCCTCATTATACAGTCCTGAATCCGTGAGCGGTCTCACGGATTCAGGCGGTCCTGGCGCGGAGGATCCGGTGATGACTGATTTCCGCCAGTAAAAACTAATACCTTTGCCTTATTCCATGTCCGTGAAATTCCTTACTATCCCGGAACTTACCGCTTGACACGCATTTTCTTTTCCTTCATACTTTTTGCCACTGTGCGGAAACTTCAGTCTTTTCAATTGCTAATCTTTGACTTGGATGCCGAGGACCGACAGCGCGCTTTCCGTCACACCGGAATGGCAATCATGACGTCTTCCTAGGAAGTGCCTGGCCTCACAGACCAAGGCGTTGGAGTGCATCGGGATGCAGACGATTCTGTTGGTAGATTATGACGCCAACCTGCTCCGTTCACTTGCCGACGGACTTTCCTACTACCAAGACAACTTCAAGATACTCACCGCCGACAGTGGCGAACGCGCCATCGTCATCATAGCCAACCAGCGGGTCAATCTTGTGGTCACCGAGATGCGCATGCCGGACATGAACGGCATCGAGATCATCGACTGGATCAACATGCACCATCCGTCCATTCCGGTGATCGTCATGTCCGACTACTACACGCCCGAGGTGCGAAGACATCTCACGGAACTGGGCGTTTTCCAGATCATGGACAAGCCCGTCAAGTACCAGGAGGTCGGGCAAACCATCACAAAGGGCCTGCGACGCATCTTTCAGGGAGGAACACTGGGCGGCATCGCCGTTGGCAGTTTCCTGCAGCTGATGGAGGCCGAGGAAAAGACGTCCCTGGTGGAGGTGCGCAACGACTCGGGTACACGCGGTTTCATGTTCTTTGACCACGGCAAGCTCATCGACGCCGTGTGCGGAGACCAGCAGGGGGAGAAGGCGGCCGTGGAACTGCTTACATGGAGCAACACGGAAATCCGTTACCGGGACGTCCCCCAGGCCAGGATCAAGCAGAAGATCAGCACCGGCCTCATGTCCCTGCTCATGGAGGCTTCCAGGCTGGAGGACGAGGGCCTGGTGAACAGGAGCGTGCTGGACAGCGAATCCGGCGCCCATGTCATGGGCGCCATCATGGGAGGCCAGCCCGACGCCGTAGACCCGGAAACGGCGGGTCAGGAGGCCTGGCAGGAAGAGGAAGAGGAGGCCGCCGAACCCGTCTCCGACTTCGCCGTGGACAGCTTCGTGGAAGACCTCCTGCCCAAGCTGGGCGACAGCCAGGAAATACACAGAAATGGTCGTGGCTACGAGGAAGGTGTTCCGACCATCCTCTCCACGGAGGTCCACGCCAGCATCCGGGGCTCCCTTTCCGAAATCGTGGAGGACATCGAGCACGTATATGCCTGCGCCGTGCTGGACAGCGAGGGCACTCCCCTGGCGTTGAAATGTCCGGAGGAAAACGGCGCGGGTTCCAACGGCATCTCGGACAGGATGGCGTCCATGCTGCGGGCCGCGAATGAAGCCTTTTTGGAGATGGAACTGGGAGGTTTCGAGGAATTCGTGATGCAGACGCATGAGGCCTGGGTACTCACCCGGCTCCTGTGCCCGGACTACTATCTCATGATCGCGGTGACCAGGGAGACCACCCTGGGCTATGTGCGGCTCATGGCTAGCCGTTATGCCGAGGGCATTGCTCACAATCTGGCATGACCCGACGGAGACGTTTCGCACCCACCCCGCGCGGCGCGGCGTTGCCAGCCGGCTCTTTCCCATGTACAATTCCGGCAAATCATCGGTGGCGGCGGCGGTTTCGCGGCCGGAGTGCCGCGTCCGCGGACCGGCGAACGATCCGAAAGGCTTGAAGGCTCCCTGGTGCACATCGTCCTGGACAGATTGAAGCCACTGGCATTTCCCCTTCTGGTGATGGTGGCCCCCCTGATTGTCCTGGCCGTGTGGCCGGACCTTCTGTCGCGGACGGGAGACGGGGCCGGGACGCCGCTGATCGTGCAACTGCTTCCCCTGGGCCCGTATCTCTTCCTGTCCGGCTGCGCCATTCTGGGCGCGAGATACAACAATGCCGGCCTGTTTCTGGCCTCGATCCTTCTGGCCGGCACCCACATGGTCCTTCTGGAGTTCGGAGCCACCGCCCCGACCCCGGGCCGGATTCCTTCCGGAATTCCGCCCGACGAGGCGGTGGGGCTTCTGCTTCCCGCCAACCTCGTGTTCTTCACCGCACTCACCCGCCGACGCATCCACACGGCGGCCGGAGTCTCAGCCCTTGCCCTGGTGCTTTGGCAGGTCCTGATCGTCGGCCTTTTCGCGGAACCGGCCGTTGCAAAAATCGCGAACAACATATCCGCGGCCCCGGCGGTGGCGGAGCGGTACCTGCGGGCAACGGCATGGACGGGCTCCCTGTTCGCGGACCGGGCGCCGATTTCCCTTGCCGCCATGAGCGCCCCCGCGCAGATCATGTTCCTGTGGGCGGTGCCGTTCCTGTTCGTACGGTACGCAACTACCCGCGACCACCTTCTGGGCGGATTCGCGGTGGCGTCCTGCTGCGTATTCGCCGCGCTGGCGGCCGGCCGGCCCTGGCCCGCGGTCCTGTTCATGAACGCCGCGTCCCTCGTGCTGCTGGTTTCAGCGGTCGAGGCGTCCTTTGCCATGGCGTACATGGACGACCTCACCGGCCTGCCCGGCCGCCGGGCCCTGAACGAGGCCCTGTTGAACCTCGGCGGCAGCTATGCGGTAGCCATGGTGGACGTGGACAATTTCAAGAAATTCAACGACACCTACGGACATGAAACCGGGGACCACGTACTCAAGATGATCGGCGCGAAAATGGCGCGAATCAGGGGTGGGGCCCGGGTCTACCGGTACGGCGGCGAGGAATTCACCGCCCTGTTCCCGGGACGGAGCGCAAAGGAGGCGGCCGGACACATGGATTCATTCCGGGAGGACGTGGAGACCACGCCTTTCATGGTGCGCCAGCCTGGCCGCAAACAGGCGTCGGCCAGGGACAGGGGCAAAAAGACGAGTTCCGGCAAGACGGCGGTGCAGGTGACCGTAAGCGTCGGGGTGGCATCTCCCGGTGAGAAGCACCCCGACCCGGAGGACGTGATCAAGGCGGCGGACAAACTACTGTACAAGGCCAAGAAACAGGGACGCAACCGCGTGGTTTCGTGATCCCGGAACCGGCGGCGCGGACATGGACTCCGTCGGAATCACCGCGCCGCGTCCCAGTCGCCGGGCAGGTGTTGTCGCCTGTGCATTAGCGAGCACAACACCGGAACCACCACCAGGGTCAGCAGGGTGGCCGCGGCCAGACCGAAGATCACCGCCACGGCCATGGGGCCCCACCACTGGGAGGATTCGCCGCCGATCTCCCAGTTCAGCTTGCGGAAATTATAGCTGATGCCCGTCGCCATGGGCATAAGCCCCAGGATCGTGGTGACGGCGGTGAGCATGACGGGCCGGAAACGCACCATGCCGGCCCGAAGAAGCGCGTTTCTGGAATCCATTCCCCGGTCCATGAGTTGCTGGTAATAGTCGATCAGCACGATGGCGTTGTTCACCACCACTCCGGCCAGACTGATCACTCCGATACCGGTCATGATGATGCCAAACGGCGTCTGTGTAACAATCAAACCCAGAAACACGCCGATAAGGGACAGCAGCACGGACGCCAGCACGATGAACGGCGTGGCGAACGAATTGAACTGGGTCAGCAGGATGACAAGGATGATGCCCAGTGCCGAGATGAAGGCCTTGCTCAGGAAGTCCTGGGCCTTCTGCTGCTCCTGCTGTTCTCCGGAGAACTCGTACCCGTAACCTTTGGGCCATGGAAAATCCGTGGACAGGATGTGGTCGATGACGCCGATGACCCGGTTTGCATTCGCTCCGCCGACAACGTCCGCGGACACGGTGACCACCCGTTTCTGGTCCAGTCTCTGTATCGCGCCCACTCCGCTGGCAAGCTCCAGCTGCGCCACGCTGGTCAGCGGTATGGGCTGTCCGTCGTACCCCGAAATGGTGAGGCTTCGCAGGCTCTCCACGCTTCCGCGGTCCTTTTCCGGGAGCCGGGCCACGATGTCGTACTCGTCCTTGCCTTCCCGGTACACGCCGACCTTGACTCCGTTGATGGCGGCCTTGACCGTGTAGGCGATGGTCGCGGCATCCAGGCCCATGATGGCGGCCTTCTCCTTGTCTATGCGCACCAGGATCTCCGGCTTGCCCTTGACGAAGTTGTCCTGCAGGTCCACCAGACCCGGGACGTCACGGATCGCCTTGGCCATGCCCTTGGCCAGCATGCCCAGCACGCGGATGTCCTTGCCGGAGATTTCGATGTTCACGGGTTTTCCGGTGGGCGGGCCCTCCTCCTGCTTTTCAACGCGGACCTCCGCTCCCTGTATGGCCTCGGTGACGCGGTCCCGGACTTCCTCGATGATCTCGGAGGACGGCCTGCGACGGTCCCAGAAATCCACGAAGTCAAGCGCCACGCTGCTGATGTGGGTGCCCGAACCGCCGCCGGAAAACGGGTCCCCGCCGACGGTGCCCACATTGGCGATGACGTAGCGGATGTCGTCGTACTCCTCCACGATGTCCTCCACCTGCCGGACCAGGACGTCCGAAGCGTTCAGATTGGTCCCCTCGGGCGCCTGGATGCGAACGTACGCCCTCCTGGGTTCGGTCTCCGGAAAGAACTCGACTCCGGCGCCGAATTTCGCGAACGCGGCGATCACGCCGACCAGCATGAGCACGGAAACGACCATCACCACGGCCCGATGGTTCAGGGACCAGTTCAGCAACCGGAAGTAAGCCCGCTTGATCAGGGGCTCCTCCTCGAGCCGGGTTTCCCCGCCCTCGCCCGCGACTTCCCCGGGAACCGGCGGCCGCCCGTGCGCCTCCCCATGCTCATGAAGGTGTTTCCTGGGCCCCCGTTTCGCCCGACGCACCTTCTGGTAGCGAGCCGACAACACGGGATTGATGACCAGGGCCACGAAAAGGGAAGCCGTCAGCGCCATGATGAGGGTCTGGGGCAGGTAACCCATGAACTCGCCCATGATCCCCGGCCAGAAAAGCATGGGAAAGAACGCGCCCAGCGTCGTCATGGTGGAGGTGATCACGGGCCAGGCCACCTCGTTGGTTCCGTCAAGGGCCGCCCTGTACCTGGACTTGCCCTCCTGCATGTGGCGGTAGATGTTTTCCACGATAACGATGCCGTTGTCCACCAGCATGCCCAGGGCCAGAATAAGGGAAAACAGTACCACCATGTTCAATGTGACCGAAAACCCGGTCAGAAGCATGAACGTGATGAACATGGAATACGGAATGGCCAGGGCCACCAGGAGCGCGGAGCGGCCACCGATGAAGGCCAGGATGACAACCAGGACAAGGATGAGCCCGGACAGGATGTTGTTCTCCAGGTCCGAGACCATGAGCCGGACGTCATTGGACTGGTCCTCGGTGAGCGCGACCTCCAGCGCCGCCGGCAACTCGGTTTGCGCCTGGGCCACGATCCGTTTCACCTCGTCCGTAATGCGCACGATGTTCTCGCCGGTGCGCTTTTTCACGGCCAGGGTCACGCTGGTGGCCCCGTTGATCCGGGAACGCGTCAACGGATCCTTGTTGGCGTCCTTGATTTCGGCGAGGTCCCGCAGGTACACCGGCTTGCCATCCCGCACGAATGCCACCACCGAGAATATCTCGGTCGGGTCCTTGAAGTCCTCGGGCACCCGGACCAGGTACTTGCCTTCGCCGATGTCCATGCTGCCGCCCGGCTGGTTCACATTGCTGCGGGTCACCGAGCTCACGATGGAGGAAAACGGCACGTTGTAAGCGGCCACGCGGTCAAGGTCGAACTCCACGTGAATCTCGCGTTCCAGGCCGCCCACCAGTTCCACGTCCAGGACCCCGGAAACCGATTCGATCCTGTCCTCCAGATCCTCGGCCATGGTCTGGAGCCGACGCAGGGAAAAGGGCCCGGACAACACCACACGGATGATGGGCATGTCCGAGAAGTTCACCTCCACGATCTGCGGGTCGTCCGGGATGTCCGAGGGCAGGTCGGGCTTGGCCTGGTCCACCTTGTCCCGGACCTTCTGCACCGCGTCGTCGATATCCACGCTGGGCAGAAACTTGATGGCCACGTGGCTTATGCCTTCCGCGGAAGTGGAACGGATCTCCTCGACGTCGGACAACCCTTTGAGCTTGCGCTCTATGGGAATGGTGACCAGGGTCTCCACGTCCTCGGGCGCCACCCCCTCATAGGTGGTGGTGACAAAGACATAGGGGATGGTGATGTCAGGCGAGGCCTCCCTTGGAAGCGTGGAGTAGCAGTACAGACCGCCTGTCAATATGAGCGCGAGCAGTGCCAGCACCGTGGCCTGTCTGCGCAGTGCAACCTCGTTTACCAGCATTTTCCCGAATCCGTGTTTGTCTGTGAGTGGTGATGCTTTAACGCCCAGGGCGCCTGGGGTCCGGAGGAATCACATGGTCCTGAATCCGTGACGAAAATATTGAAAAAACTTTCAAGAGCCCCATAAATCGGGCTTTTTCGCGGGTTCTTGAACAACTCTTCGTTTCCCCCGGTGGGTGAAAGGATTTTTCGCCCTCCGGGGCGGATTCAGGATGGTATCACGGATTCCGGGCTTCCACCTTCACGCCCTCCTCCACTTCGGTCTGACCGACCACGATGAGTTGGTCGCCGGGTTCCAGGCCGTCGGTTATCTGCACCATGTCCTTGCGAATCACGCCGATTTCCACGACCCGCCCCTTGGCGACCCCGTCCTCCATCACGTACACGAGCCTCTCACCGTTCCGGTCCACCAGGGCGAACAGGGGCGCAACCACGGCGTCGGGGATGGTTCGACGCACGAACCTGGCCCTGGCGATCATTCCGGGACGAATCACGTGGTCCGGGTTGTCGATGAGCACCTTGACGGGAAAGGTCTTGGTCGCCGGATCCGCCTTGTAGGCGATAAAGTCGACGATGCCGGTAAAGCCGCGGTTCGGATACGCGTCCACCACCACGTCCACGCGGTCCCCCACGGACAGCCAGCGCACATCCAGCTCAGGCACGTTCACGTTGACGATGATCCGATCCACGTTCACTACCTCGGCCGCCACGGAGCCCCGGCGCACGAACTCGCCTTCGTCCACCATGAGGCTGTTGACGATACCGGAGACCGGGGATTTCAGGAACCCGCGTTCGTATTCGATTTCCGCCTGTCTCAACTGGCTTTTGGCCAGGGCGCACTCGGTGCTTACCCGGTCCATCTCCTCTTCGGTCACCAGGTCCTTGGCAAAGAGCTTCTCCCGCCGGCGGCAAACCCCTTCCGCCAGCTCGTACGCGGACCTGGCGCGGTCCAGCACGGACTTGAGCGCCTCCACGTCGATTCGGGCAATCAGCTGGCCCTGTTCCACCCTGCCGCCCTCCGCGACCCCGATGCTCTCCACCACACCGTCCGTGTCGGCGGAAACCAGCACGTCGTTCGCCGCCTCGGTCTCGCCCGGCAACACCAGTATGTCCTCCAGGGGCAGAGGCTCCACCCGGGTGGTATGAACCCTGACGATCCGCTCCTGGACGGGCGCGGGGCTGGCCCCTGCCTCCCCGCCCACCGTGTCTCCGGGTTTGCAGCCGGCGGAAAACAGTACGACGGCGGCCGCCGCCGCCGCGAAAACAAAGGCCCGAAATTTACTTCCATGAATGTTTCTTCCCATTACGGGAAAACCTCCTGTAGCGGAAAGGACCGTCAAGCCGGCCCTCACCCGAAAAAAAAGCGGACAGTCGCCAAATGCCTGCGCCGGTCCGCCACCCGCGGGTGACAGCCGGCAAAAACCTCCCCGGGCGGTCCACGCCGGAAAAAAACGGCAAACGGCCCGGCCCGGTGAAAACCGTTTTTACGGTGCGCATGGTATGGTATATTGAGCTTTCCGGCAACCGCAATCTGCCGTGCTCCCGGCAAAGGAATCCCTGGACGCCGTATTGTCAAGGACTTCTGGCCATTTCCTTGCGCCACGCTTGCAAAAAACGGAACAACCTCCGTTGAATCGAACCCATTGGAAACCATGAAACCATACAAAAAGTCGACCGCCGCACTGGTTGCGGCAATTGCCGTCGTCGCGGCCGCCGCCTTCTGGACCAGCGACAATCGCGCCGAGGTTCCGGGCCTCTCCCGGTACCATGTGCAACGGGTAATCCAGGCCCAGCAGGCCACCATCGCCATGTACGGCGACTACCCCGTGCCGGACGAGGCCACGCTCTGCGGCGAAAAAGTGCCCCTGAACGAACCCGCCGTCCGGGAATTGCTGGACAGGGAACTCACCATCTCCGCCTGGGACCACGCCCAGGTCCTCATGTGGCTGAAGCGGGCTCCCAGGTACTTTCCGGCATTCGAAATAGCCCTCGCGGAACGAAAGATGCCCGATGACCTCAAGTACCTTGCAGTGGCGGAAAGCGCCCTCATTCCCCACATCCGATCCCACATGGGCGCCACCGGGGCCTGGCAGTTCATGCCCGCAACCGGACGTCGTTACGGGCTCCGCCACAACCGGCATTTCGACGACAGGCTCAACGTGGAAAAATCCACCAGGGCGGCCCTGGACTACCTCTCTGAACTGCATGGGCGGTTCGGTTCCTGGGCCCTGGCCATGGCCGCCTACAACTGCGGGGAAAATCGCGTGGAGAAGGCCGTGGACACACAGCGCATGAAGGATTACTACCACCTGAGCCTGCCGCTGGAGACGGAACGCTACATCTACCGGATCATCGCCATCAAGACCATCATGGAAAGCCCGGGCACCTACGGCTACCACGTTCCCGAGGATCAGACCTACGAACCGCCGGATTACGAGACCGTGAAGGTTTCCCTGCCCAGGAACCTGCCCATCGTGGACGTGGCCTTTGCCCTGGGAACCCATTACCGGGGCTTCAAGGACATGAACCCGGAATTCAGAACCCCCGGCATGCCCCGCGGCACCTACACCATAAACGTGCCAACGGGCACGGCCGAAAAGGCACCGGCCATAATAAACAATCTCGTGGCCACAGCCCCCCGGGTGGAACCGGATTCCTCGTACTACATCGTGCGCAGGGGAGATACACTCTCCGGCATCGCCGAACAAACCGGGGTTTCCACAAACGCCATCAAAAGGCTGAACCGGATCAGGGGATCCAGAATCATGGTGGGGCAACGCCTCAGGTTGGAGTAATCCCGCCGCGGCACGTGGCCGCACGCCGCGTCATCCCGGCATTTTTCCCCGCGGCTGCCCGGGCCGGCTCCTCAGTCCGACAGCTTTCGGTAGGCCGCCTGGATTTCCTTGAACCGGCTTTCCGCCAACTCCCGGAACTCCTCGCCCAAATGCTGAACCTTGTCCGGGTGGTACTTGTTGGCAAGGCGGCGATACGCCCGGCGGATTTCGTCCCGGCTGGCCCCCGGCTCCACCTCCAGGACCTCGTAGGGATCGACCCCGCCGGGCCGGGGCTTGCCATACCCGGTCTCCGCGTCCCCCTCGAAAGGCTGTTCATCCCCGGTCGCGCCCGCGCGCCCCGCCTGCCTCCGGTGAGCCATGTACTGGTAGGCCCGCCAAAGCAGCAGAAGCATCACGCTGTCGTCCAGCCATCCCAGACCGAAGATCATGTCCGGAATGAAATCCCAGGGAAACAACACATAAAGAAGGCCCAACAGGGCCACGGCCACTTTCTGTTTCATTTCGTCTTTCCCGTGCCTGAATCCGTGAGCGGTCTCAGGTGGTGCGGATGCAAGGAAGAGACCTGCCGGCTGTACTGAAGTACGCCGGCCGGGCTCTGACGCCGCGGACGCGCCGCATGAGGCCGCCCCGGAGGGCGAAAAATCCTTTCACCCACCGGGTGAAACGAAGATTTGTTCAAGAACACGCAAAAAAGTCCGATTTATGGGGCTCTTGAAAGTTTTTTCAATATTTTCGTCACGGATTCAGGCGTGGTGAATCGGCACCTGTGCCAAAAAATACCGGAATACCGCAGGCCGCTGCCTCCGTCAACGGATTTGCCGGCGCACCGGGCGACCTCCGCCTTACATAGATTATTTCGATTTGACAAATTTGCCGTTGACGCATTACTCCTTTGGAAATGGATATGCAAGCCTGCTTCTCCCGTCGCCGGGCTTCATGACAATCCCCGTGAGGAATGACGAATGACCAACGAAATCGACGCCAGGGGCATGGCCTGCCCGCAACCGGTCCTGTGCATAAAGGACGCCATCGACGAAAACGCCCCGGAGAACGTGGCCGTGCTGGTGGACAACGAGCCAGCCAGCCAGAACGTGTCCCGATTCCTGAAAAGCCGGGGCTACGAGGCCGGTGCGGAGAAATACAATGGAATATGGCGCGTGACCGGCTCTCGAACGGAGGAGGCCCCCTCACCGGGAGCCACGCCAGAGCCCGTGATTTCCTGCCATCCCGAGGCCGCGAGGATCATGGTGATGTGCGGGGCGGACCGGATAGGGCGGGGGGATGACGGGCTGGGCGCGAAGCTCATGGTGAACTTTTTGAAGACGTTGCCCGAGATGGGCGAGGAGTTGTGGCGCCTGGTTCTGGTGAACAGCGGGGTCAAACTGGCCACCGCCGGCTCCGATGCGCTGGATGCGCTTAGGGAGCTGGAGGGTTCGGGCGTATCCATCCTGGTGTGCGGCACGTGCCTGGGCCACTTCGATCTGCTGGATCAGAAACGGGTCGGCGAGACCACGAACATGCTGGACATCGTGACGTCCATGCAGAACGCCACGCGGGTGGTCGGCCTTTAAGCCGCCGGCTTGAACCGGGTTGCGTTCGACCGGGCCGGCCGGGTTCAATTCGAACACGGCCGACACCGTCATACGTCCGATCTGGGCCCCGGTGTCAGGCCTTTCTGATTTCACGGACCGGACCGCTCCAGGAGCACTGATCGCAACTGCACCTGGCCTCCTCGTCCAGGGCAGGGGCGGGGATGCCCTCCTGTTCGCAACGAAACCGGGCCTGCTCGCCGTCAACCTCGAATTCGTAAATCTCGTAGGGATCTTCCGGGTCGGGCAGGTGGAACCTGCGGCATCCGCAGACAGGGCATTTCATCGGGAGACCTCCTTCCCTTGTATAGCAGGCCGTTGAAAAGCTCGGAATTGGCGGCCTGTAAAAAGACAATGAGATGCAAGGCGCGCGAATTTCGAGTAGTAAGGCATACTTAGCGTACGCCGCAAATCGCGTTTTTCAGCAGGCTGCTCGGGGTTGAAAGCCTCCACCAATTCCCTTTTGCCCCCGGTCTGGCCACGTCAAGGCAAAAACGGGGTCATTTCCGGGATTCCGGCTTTCCCCGCCCTCTCTCACCACCCTCCATGAGCGCCACGCCATAGATTCCCGCCATCCGTCCCGCCAGTTCCACGAAGGACGCCGGCCTGGGCATGTCCCGCTCGCTCACGATCACTCCCAGTTGCCGGGCATGCTCCAGAATGCTGCGGGAATCACGGCCTTCCCACCAGTCACAGAGCACGGAGACGCGAAGGGCGTCGGTCAGCAGTATACGCAGGTCGTTGAAGAGAACGCCGACCCGGACCGCTTCCTCCTCGATGGCCGGGGCGTTTTCCTCGGCAAAACCGTCCCGGCCGTTACCGGCATTGTCCGGGCCGAAGAGGTCGTTGCACACGGCGTGGGCCAGATCACGGACGTAACCGGGTGTCTTCTCCGGATGCTTCTGGGCAAGGTAGGCTTCCAGGCGCACGTATAGAATACGCCTTACCACTGCCACTCCCTCCCGCATTCGCGGAACATGCTCGATGTGCTTCTCCATGCTTCCCACACAAAAGGCAAAACCGGGTACTGCCGGGGCCTCAGCCTTCCAGCCTGCGATACAGCGCCGTGAACTCGTCGGAAAGTTTGTGCCTGGGGTCCATATGGATCATGGGCTGGCACCTGTCATGGGACTCCTTGATCCTGACCGACGAGGAAAGATAGGTGTCCAAAACCGGGAGGCCCTCCTCCACCAGTTCGGCCACGATCTTTCTGGGCAGATTGGCCCGGGCCTGATACTGATTCACCACAATGCCCTCCACGGTGAGACCCTGGTTGTGGTCCTCCCGGATTTCGTGCACGCTTTCCAGCAGGGAATACAAAGCCTTCCTGGAAAAGTCGTCGCAGTCGAACGGTATCAGGCACGAATCGGCCGCGATCAGGGCGGACAGGGTGTAGAAGTTCAGGGCGGGGGGGGTGTCAATGAAGACCTCGTCGTACATGTACAGCTGTTCAAGTCCTTCCTTGAGCTTGTATATCTTGTACCTGGCCTCCAGTTTGTTCTTGAGTTCGGCCATGTCGCCGTGGGCGGGCATGACGTCCAGGTTGTCAAAGGGCGTGGCATGCACGTATTCCTTGATGTCCCGCTTGCGAAGGCTGATCCTGAGGGAGTCGGAGAAAAAATCCAGCATGGTGGTGTCCAGCATGTGCATTTTCTGGCCCAGCAGATATTGGGTGGAATTGGCCTGGGGATCCAGGTCCACCAAAAGGGTCCGTCTGCCCTGGCTGGCGGCGACGGCCGCCAGGTTGCAGGCGATGGTGGACTTGCCTACTCCGCCCTTCTTGTTGAAAACAACCCGACGCATTCATTCCCCCTTTGTTGAGTGTGCGAGATGGGCGGGGCCCCGTTCGCGAACCGCTCCGGTGAGGCGCCGTCCCGGTTCGTGCGGTGGCCGTCGGAGGCCCGGTGATTTTCCTTTGTCCCGGATTTGTAGCCGAGCACGCTCCACTTTTCAAGTCCCGGAAGGCCCGGGACGCACATCCGGGACATTTTTCGGAGCCGGACCGGGGGCGTCCGCGGCGATCCCGGGGTCCGCGGAAGTAGGCGCGTCCTTGCCCAGCAGGCCGGGCAATCCCTCGAGACCGCGGGCCACCAGCTCGTTGATGTTGACAAAACGCACGCCGCGGTTCTCGCCGAGACGGCCGCTGATCGCGGGCAGGGGCCATGTTCCCATGCGCACCAGCACCCTGGAGCAACAGGACCGCTCGGACAGGGCCATGGCCGCGGCCAGGTTGCCGATGTCGTCGTCCGTGCACAGAAAGTATGCCCTGTCCTCTTCCCGCCCGAAGCGCAACTGCTCGATGCGGGCCTGCTGGAACTCCACCGGCGCGGTCGCCCCAAGGTCGCGCACCAGTCCGTCCAGTTCACCGTCCAGGGGCCGGGAGTCGATTACCCTTACGGCGATGTCCTCGTCAGGCCCCAGATCGCGCAGAAACAACTCGACAAGGTCGCGCCCGAAATTGCCGAAGCCCAGGAACACGACCTCCTTCACCCCCTTGCGCGCTTCCGGACTGAAGTGCAGGGAAAGCATGCGCCGGGCGGCAATGCGGTACGTGTCGAAGAAGTGCACCCTGGCTTCCCCGTTTTCCGAGACGGCTTCCCGGGCGGTGCGGGCCAGTCGCTCGTTCGCGATGTGCGCCCACAGCCGGCACCCCGGGTTGACCCCGGGCAGCCAGCCGCATGTCCCCACCACCCCTTCCAGGTTGGCGAGGTCGTCGCCCGAGGCGAACACCACGGCCCGGGCGCGCCGGACCCCGGCCCGCTCCAGCACGGGCCGGTGGTGGAAATCGCCCCAGACCATGGGAACCCGGGCGGTTTCCATCCACTGCTCGAACACCTCCGGAGGCCCCACGTCCACTCCGGCAACGTCCATGCCCCGCGCGGCCAGCGTCTCGGCCAGCAGTTTGCCGGTTCGGCCCACGCCGCACACCACGACATGCCCTGACATCCACCTTGTTCTCAGGGTGGGGGAGTAGCGGAAAAGATACCGGATGGCGGCCCCCGCCGCGGACACCGCTATGACGGGCGCGGCGAAATAGGCGGCGACCAAGGGCCTGTGGGTTGGGAAATGCCCGAGGTCATGTTCGAGGATGAACAGGCGCAGGGTGTAATAGATGGATTCCCAGAAGCCGAGGGTGGCCTCTTCCCTGGGAAAGTAAACGATGCCCACCACCAGGACCGCGCCCACGGCGCATGTCCAAAGCACGGCTTTTGCGATGGTCTTCTTCCCATTTCTCATTGAGAGCACTTCGGCGCCTCTGCCACCGGGACAAACGGTCCGCCCCGGCCTCACTTCCGTATTCCGTCACGCCTTTCACCACCACCGGCTACCCTGCCGCCGATGTCCTGGCCAGCGGGTCCTTGAGCCTGGCAAATCTTCTTCGGATGTCCTCCCGGTGCTCGAAAATCGCCTTGTAGGACAAACTGTATGCCACGAATGCGAGGGGAAGCCCCACCACGAAGCCGCCCACGCACATGGTCCACACCACGTCCGGCGCCTTGAACAGCAGATCGTAAAAGCGGGACACCGACACCTCGGCCGGGGGGCCGCCGTTGGGCGGTGTCGGCGATACGAAAAACCGCCCCACCCAGTAGGTGAAGCCGTACAACAACGGCGCGGTGGCGAAATTGGTGATCTGCACGCCCACGGCCGCCGCGACCCGGTTCCAGCGGAAGATGGTGGCGAACAGGATGGCAAGAAGGGTGTGAACTCCGAAAAACGGACTCATGCCGATGAATATGCCCAGTGAGAACCCCAGGGCAACGTCCCTGGGGTCCCCGGTGATCCGCAAAAAACGGTGATATGCCCGGCGAATGACCCGCCTGATCCGGCCGCCCTCTTGAGCCTTCACGGTGGCCGGGAAGTCGCCATCCTCGTATTCGGCCAGGGTACAGTCCTCCAGGTTGGCGAAAGAACCCTTCCGCTCCCCTTCCGGAGGGGGCCGCCGGGAAGGGGTATGCTCACCGCCACCTTCCACGAATTCCTCTTCCTGTCGTTGCGCTATTTGTGGCAATGGGAACTTCGCCTTGCTCGGGAAATCATGAATTCACGGCCGGATCATTCGGACACTGTCCGGTCCGCAGGTTTCGCCGATTCGATCACCACCGGCGTCTCGGGCACGTCCTGGTGTCCGCTCCGGAAACCGGTGGGGACTCCGGCAATGGCGTCCACAACGTCCATTCCCGTGACCACCTTGCCGAACACGGCGTAACCGTAGCCGCGGTCCGACTTGTCCCGGTGATCCAGAAAATCGTTGTCCTTCAGGTTGATGAAGAACTGGGACGTGGCGCTGTTCACGTCGGAGGTCCTGGCCATGGCCAGGGTCCCCCGCTTGTTCTTCAATCCATTGTCAGCCTCGTTTTTTACCGGCTCCCTGGTCCTCTTCTGCGCCATCTTCGGGGTGAATCCGCCCCCCTGGATCATGAAGTCCGGGATCACGCGATGGAAAATCGTGCCGTCGTAATATCCTTCGTCCACGTAGGACAGGAAGTTGGCGACGGTTTTCGGGGCCTTTTCGTCATACAGCTCCACGACGATCTCGCCCTTGGACGTGTTCAGCACCACCTGGGGATTGCCTTTTTCCGTGCTCATATCCTCTCCGATTGCCTGGGGCGCCGCAACAGCCAGCAGCAAAAGACCCCCCAGGACAGCAACAAGTATTGTGGTATTGCGCCTTCGTCTCACGGTTCGAACTCCCGATCCTCGACGGCCTCCTCGATGGAGGGCCGCACCTTGAGTACGCGTTCCTTCCTTATGGACACCGTGCCGGGCCTGGCCCCGCGCGGCTTGGTGACATACATGGCCCTGGTGCAGGAAACCGGCACGACCCCGCCCCCGCGGGCCTTGCTGTGCCACGCCGCCACGGCCGCGGCGCGCTCCAGTACGGCCTTGTCCGGTTCGCCTTCCTGGTCCGCCACCAGCAACACGTGGCTGCCGGGCATCCCGCGCACGTGGAACCACCAGTCATTGGGCCGGGCCAGCTTGATGCTCAACAGGTCGTTGTCCTGGTCGGTCCTTCCCGCGAGCACCCGCCAGCCTCCGGGCAGTGTGTATGCGTGGACCCTCGGTTTTGGTGGACCCTTGCGGCTTTTGTCGTCCATGATGTCCGGCCTGATACCATTTTGTCCCGACACCGTCGGCGACGTGCGGCGCGGGGCGAAAACCACCCGCAACGTTCAGGCATTGAAGATTACCCGAGCAGGCAGTGGCGCGTCAATGAAAAGTGAGTGAAAGGGGTATTCGTGGCGGTAGGGAAAAAGGTGTTGACACGGATGACGCAATGCGTCACGATACACATATCTGAAACCATCTCCCAGGGAGGTATGAAAATGCCGCAAAACAACGACGAAAACAACAAACACTCGGGCGAAACCCCTGCTGACGCCAAGTCGGGAAAAAGGAAACCGGCCGCCAAAAAGCCGTCTTCCACGAAAACCACGGCGTCAAAGGATTCCGGGGCCAAAAGGAAGGCAGCCACCAAGACGGCCGCCACGGAAAAACCCGCCCCGGTCAGGACGGGGGGCGCCGCGGGCAAGAGCGCCGCAAAAAAGTCCAGGAGCGCTGCCGGGACAACGGCGAAAAAGTCCGCCTCGGGCGGGAAGTCTCCAGCCTCCCGGGGGACCGCGGCAAAAAAGGGAACCGCCAAAAAGGCCCCCGCCTCCGCCAAAGAAAAGGCCGCGACAAAGACCAGCCCCACGGAAAAACCGGTCAAGGCCAAGACGACCCCCAAAAGCGCCGCCGACAAGGCATCCTCCACGGCCAGGAAGAAGGCGGCCTACAGGACGGCCCTGACGGAAAAGCCGGCTCCTGTAGAGGACGCCGTCCAGGCCACCGCCTCGTCCGGGGGCACGGCTTCCGAATACTACGTGGTCCGCACCATACAGCGCGTTGCCGACAATCTGCAGACCCCGCTCGCCGACGCCAATGAGAAGTACCTGCGCAGGGCTGTCGAAAGCGGAAGGGATTTTGTGGAGGACGTGGGCAAGGGAACCCGCGAGACCCTGAGCGGGGTGGTGGACGAAGGCCGCAGGTTCGCCGCCCGCATTCCCGCCCTGGAGTCCCTGGCCAATGCAGGGGAACCGTCCCCGCCGGAGGCCACCGCCATACCGGAAAAGGACGGGAGCCGGGACACCCTGGTGGACATCCTCATGGACTCCTTTGGCCAGAACCTCCGTGAATTCCACGAGGAACATGTGCGCAAGGTCGTCGAAACCACCATGTTCCTGGTCGGCGACGTCGGCATGACCGCACTGACGAAATTCGGGACACTGGTCCAGGAAGGCAGGCGCGTCCTTGCCCGGTCACTGTTTCTCGAGGCCATCGAGGACATCATCGAGGACCGCCTCCGGAACGCGGCCGGCCTGCTGAACCTTCCCACCAAAGAAGAGGTGGACCGGCTCACCAGGGCCATGGACAAGTTCAACAAAAAGGCGGACCAGCTGAGGTTTGAGGAAAAGTAGACAACGGCCGGCACAAGCCGGACGATCAACAATCGTGGCACCATCGTTCCGGGCATGCGGCGAGCCCTGGAACGTGAGACCGGCGCGAAGCCGCGGCAACCGGGTTCGTCCCGGCCCCGGCTCCCCGGTCGGGGAACACGGCGGCGCCGTCCCCACAACGACATCCGTCGCCGGAAAGGATCGGCATCCGCCATGCGGACAGTAAAAAAGTACACCAATCGCAAGCTCTACGACACGGTGGACAAGAAGTACATCTCCCTGGACAGGATCTCGGAACTGGTCATGTCCGGCGAGGATGTCCGGATCGTGGACAGCAAGACCGGCGACGACCTCACGTCAGCGACCATCAGCCAGTTGCTGGCCAGGGAAAAGAACGTGCCCTCCGGAGTCCTCATCCAGTTGCTGCAAAAGGGCCGCGGCACCCTCCTGCACGCCAGTCGGCAGTATTTCTCCCTCTGGCAGAACGCGCTCACCATGGCCGAGGGAGAGATAGACAAGCTGGTCAACCGGATGGTGAAAAACAACGAGATCTCCGAGTCCGAAGGCAGGACCCTGAAGCGGGACTATCTGGGATTCGCGGGCAACCTCAAGAACTGGGTGATCGAGCAGGTGGACAAACGGGTGGCCGAGCTTTCCTCCATGATGACTCCCACCGTCAAGGAGGAGCAACTGGTGGAACGCATGGAGGCCCTGGAGGCGCGACTTGACGACGTTGAAAGGCGCCTGGCGAAGCTGGACGGCCGGAAGGCCGGAATGGCGGGAAACAAAAACAGGGGAAATTCCGGCCAAAAGGCCGCCTCGCCCCAGGAGGCCAAGCCCTCCTCCAAATCAACCAGGGCCGCGAATTCCGCCAGGTCCGGCAAATCGGACTCGTCCGCGGGATGAAAAGCCAATGCATGATCCGAACAGAAATTCACCGGGCGGGGTCCACGGGGGCCTCGTCCGTTTTGCGTTTCAGGGCCGGGATCCGTTGATTCCGCGCATCGGTCATCCGTTCATCATCAAGTCGAAGAAGTCGCATCGCCCCCTGCATCGTTCCCATGTTTGCCAGCGGGAGTAGATGCGGCCGACAATGGGCGCGATACCCTGTTGATATGAAGCAAGACGCTCCGATGTAGCCTCCAAGCCCTCCAGGCCTCGAAGGGTCATTGCCGCCACCCGGCCGCTGGCGGCGGCGTGCAGGATGCCCGCCCCCTTGAGCGGGTCCACCAGCCGCGCCGCCGTGCCGCACACGAGAAGTCCGTCCGTGTACGGGGGATTCAGGGGCCTGGGCAATGGCAGAAAGCCGAGGATCGTCCTGACGATCCTTCCACCGTGGCAGGCGTCGGTCTCCTCGAGCATCCTCTCGGCAAGCCGTTTGGCCCGGTATCCGTGGTGCCCGCGTACGGCAAGGCCCACGTTGGCCGAATCCTCGCCCGTGGCCAGGACCCAGAAGAGGAAGGGGTAGCCCGGATAGGGGTCGGGCAGCGGTTCCACGTGGTACACGCCCCGGTCCGCGACCCTGGCGTCCTCCAGTTCCCAACCGAAGCACGTGGCGCAGTCGCCCACCGGCAACCTGGTGTCCAGGCCCGCGAGCCGGGCCACCGAGGAAGGCGCGCCGTCCGCCGCCACCACACAGCCGGCCCGCACCAGGGACGTCCCCCCGTCATGGGCCAGCGCCACCTCCCGGCCGCCGTTGTCAAACGGCCCGACCGCACTGACAGCCGTTGCGGGCCGGACGTGGACACCCCGGCCGGCGAGGACTCCGGACAGGCCGTACTCCATCCGCTCCCGGTCCAGGGCCAGTTCGCCGGACTGCAGCTGCCAGCGTATCCAGTCCGGCCTGGGCTCCTCTCCCAACACCCGGAAAAAGGGGGGTTCCACCAGCCCGGAGCAACGCACCGGGGAGCCGATGCGCCGCCTGCTGTCCACCACCAGCACGTCCATGCCCGAACCGGCGAGGTGCAGCGCGACGGTCAGACCCGCGGGACCCGCCCCGGCCACGAGAACGTCGACCCGTCCCGGATAGTCGCTACCCGTCATGACGCCGCCCGACCCGGGTTACCAGAACACGGCGCGCCGCGTCTTGAGCCGCGCGTGTATGTTCTTCTGGATCACGTCCCGAACCTGGGAGCTCAGCTTGGACACGAGAAGGGGTTCCTCGGCCGGCCTGTACCTGATCTTCTCCACGTGGATGGGTTCGTCGAAATGGATGTACCACTTGGTGGGCAGGGGGAGCAGGCCGAGGGGGCCCAGCCACGGAAACGTCGGGGTCACCGGCCAGTAGGGAATCCCCAGCAATTGCGCCAGGGGCCTGATGTTGGCCAGCATGGGGTGGACCTCCTCCGCCCCCACGATGGAGACCGGAATGATGGGCGTGCCGGTCTTCAGCGCCACCCTCACGAAACCGCCCCTGCCGAACCGGGCAAGCTGATAGCGCTTCCTGTACGGCTTGCCGATGCCCTTTGCCCCCTCGGGAAAAACCAGTACCAGCTCGTCCCTCTCCAGCAGCCGTTCCGAGTTCTCCGGCAACGCCTGCACCTGGCCCATCCGCGTCAACGCCACGTTGCACACGGGCAGCGCGGAGAACAGGGAAAGATGCAGGGCCCGGGCGAACCTCGGCTCCGGGTGCTCCTCCAGAATGGACATGATGACCATGGCGCCGTCGTAAGGAAGAACGCCGGAGTGATTCGCGACCAGAAGCGCCCTGCCCTTCGCCGGAACATTTTCAATGCCCGTGGTGGTGACCCTCCAGTACTTCTCGTAGAAAAAGCGGGACAACGGCCACACCTGCTCCATCAACTCCAGATCCGCGCCCCACTGGTCCACCGAGTATTCACCCCGCACCCGACGCCTCAGCATCTCGAGAAAACCGGGTCCGTCCGTGGGCGCGGCCGCCAGCCGTTCGCCCCTGGCCACTGTTTCCGTCACGGCTTCCCCCGACGCCACGTTCCCGCTACGACCTTCCATTGCCTTCTCCCTCTTCCAGGGCCCGCAGGATCTCCGCCTTGCGGTCCTTTTCCCCACGCAGCCTGTCGATATACCGGGCCAGCCGTTCACTGGCTTCCGGATTGGACCTTATCCCCCTGTCCGGCGGGAGATACTTGCCGAGCCGCACATGCTGGTAGAAATCGTCCACGGCCTGCCTGGACGTGTATCGGGGCCTGAATTCCAGGACCTCGCGCATCCGGGTGGTGTCTCCCAGACAGCTGTGCATCAGGTATTCGGCCTCCATCGGGATAGAGTTGGTGAGACCCTTGCGGTTTTTCGGCCGCAGCAGCGTGCTTGTAAGCCGCAACAGCGTGGCCGGAACGGGCAGCGGGATGCGCCCCCCTATGCGCATGGCCTGGCTTAGCGGCAGGACTCCGTCTCCGGCGATGTTGAATACGCCCACCGCGTCCTGCTTTTTCACCGTGTGATACAGGGCTTCCACCACGTCGTCCTCGTGGGTGAACTGGACCAGGGGGTCGTAGCCGATGACAGTGGGGATGACCTCCGAATCAAGGTAGCGGGTCACGTGCGTCCGCACCGTATTGCCGATGATGTTGGCAAAACGCAGAATGGTGATCCGCGGCCTGGCATGCTGCCGGATGTGCCGGTCCAGCATCCTTTCCATTTCCACACGGTCCTGGATGTAGCGGTGCCTGTGGCCGCCCCTGATCTCCGTGTCCTCGCCCAGATAGGTGGGGTTGAGATAACTCGCGCCGTACACCTTGGTATCGCTCATAAGGATGACCCGGGGTATCTCGGCGGCAACGCAGGCGGCCAGAAGGTCCATGGCGCCCATCACGTTCTGGTCGAAGTACTCCTCGTTTCCCGAGTAGGTTTCCAGAAACAGCAGATGACATACCGTGTCCACCCGCGCCACCTGCAGCAATTCCGCCAACTGGGGATTGTGCAGGTCCACCTGGAAGAATTCCATTCGCTCGAAACGGTCCCGGGGCTTCTTGAAGTCGATGCCGATGATCGGGTCGAACCGGGGATCGCCTTCCAGCTTGTGGACCAGCTTCCTGCCCCAGGCGTGGCCCACGCCGGTAACCAGGACGGACCGTTTTTTCTTGGGCATGGCATGAACTCCTGTGCTGCTCGCGGCGGGAACCTCGAGATACTCGGAAAGCCCGCGTACCGGCATGCGCGTCCACTCCCCGGGCCGGGGCGCGATTCGCGTTGCCGGTGGCGGCACGGCCTTGAAAAACCTCGCTCCACATGACGGGCCGATTCGTGAAGCTACACAAAATCCGTGGGTTCCGTCAAGAGAACATGAAAGGCCCGGCGCGGCCTCACCTTATCCTGAATCCGTGACGAAAATATTGAAAACACTTTCAGGAGCCCCATAAATCGGACTTTTTTGCGTGTTCTTGAACAAATCTTCGTTTCCCCCGCCGGGTGAAAGGATTTTTCGCCCTCCGGAGCGGCCTCACGGATTCAGGCTTATCCCACGTTTCCGTAACCGCGCTGTCCTGCAAAGACGTCGGTGTCAGACGCGATAAAGGTCAGCCATTCAACAAATGTCAACGAATCGCAAAACATAATTGGCAACTGTTTTTTATGTAGACGACTTTTGGAACTTCTTGCCAACAAACTGTGAAATCAACCATTTTAAGTAGTAAATCCAAAAATTTACGGGATACGCAAAAAACCTCTTGGCACAACCCGGCCCTTATGTGTTAACGTAATACCGTTTGGAAGGCTTGATTCCTCCGGGATGGTTTCCGGCTTGAACCGGATGGAACCCATGCCTGTATGGAGAAAGCAACGACGTGACCGAATCCAGCATATTGGTGGCCACGGCAGACCATGAAGTCGGCGAGGAACTAGCTGCTTGCGTGGGGGCCATGGGCTGCCAGGTGACCAGGCTCGTCCACAGCGGCGAAGAGGCCCTCCGTGCCTGCGAGGAACAGACCCCCGACCTTTTCCTCGTAGACCTCGGGATGCCCGGCCCCGTGGACGGGCTGGAAGCCGCCCGCGCCGTGGCCGAACGGTTTTCCATTCCTGTGGTGTTCGCGACCTCCCATGGAAACGAGGACCGACTGCGCCTCTCCGCTGAATGCGATCCATCCGGTTACATCGCCCTGCCTCTGCAACAGGACATTGCCTGCGCCACCATCCGCCTCGCCCTCGAAAAAAGGGGGAGGTCCCGGGATGTCGCCCGGAGTGAACGGCAATTCCGGAACCTTCTGGACCACACGTTCGACTGGGAGTTCTGGCTGTTGCCGGAAGGCTCGTTTTCCTACGTGTCCCCCTCCTGCGAGCGGATCAGCGGATACTCTCCCCAGGAATTCCTCAATGACCCGGATTTGTTTGCCGGAATCGTCCACCCCGAGGACCGGTCCCGGCTGGACGAGACGTGGCGGTTCGGAAACGAAACGGACACCGTCACCCACCTGGACTTCAGGATAGTCACCAAAAACGGCGCCATCCGCTGGCTCAGCCTTTACTGCCGTCCGTTGTACGACCGGACCGGCCGACTTCTGGGGCGCAGGGGAAGCGCGAGGGACGTTACCGAACGGCGGCGTCTCGAGGACGAGGTTCGGCAGCACCGCGACCAGTTGGAGGAAATGGTCCGGGAACGCAGCCAGTGGCTTGCCGAGGCCAACCGGGACCTGGAGCTGCAGCTGGACGAGATGAAGCGGGTGGAAGCCCGGTTGCGCCAGCGGGAACAGGAACTGCTCGAGAGCGAAAACAGGTTGCGCAGCATGTACGATGCCGCGCCCAATGTGGCCTTCATTCTCCTGGACACCGGGGGGGCCGGCGCCCGGGTCACGGAGTTTTCGCCAGGGGCCGAGAACCTGTCCGGATACCGGCGCGAGAAAATTGTCGGCCAACCATTCCACCAGCTGTTCGAGGAGGGCGACCGCGAATCCGTCAAAAACCTGCTGGACCGGCTTTGCAGTGACGGATCGGGCTTTTCCGGTGAAATGGCCCTGTCCCGCAAATCCGGCAAACGATTCCACGCCTTTTTGTCCCTGACACCAATCAGGGATGCGCGAAACAACCTTTCAGCCTTCCTGGCCGTGGCCATAGACATCACCATACGCAAGAACTACGAGCGGGCCCTGGGCGAAAGCGAGGAAAACGTCCGGGCCATACTGGACGCCAGCGCCATGGTGGCCATGCTGGCCACCACCGAGGGACGGGTGCTGGCCATCAACCGGCAGGGGGCCGAACTTTTCGGAGTGGACCACCATCAGGTCCTGGGCCAATCGGTTTACGACTTCTTCCCCTCCTCCATCGCGGAACACTACCGCTCGGGGACCGAGGAAGTCCTTGCCGGCGGGCAGGCCTGCCGTTTCCAGAGCGAGCACGAAGGCCGTCTTCTCTCGATCCAGGTGGCCCCGGTGAAAGACCGGGAAGGCGGCGTCGTCCGGCTGGCCGTACTGGCCCAGGACATCTCGAGGGAAATCGACCTCGAACGCAGGCTGCAACACGCCCAGCGCATGGAGGCACTGGGGACCCTCGCGGGGGGTATCGCCCACGATTTCAATAACATCCTGTCCCCCATCCTGGGTTACACGGAAATCGCCATGGAGGTCATTCCCTCCGACTCCAGGGCGCAACGGATGCTGCGGCACGTCCTCACCGCGGCGGGACGCGCGCGGGAACTCGTGCAGCACATCCTGTCCTTTTCCCGGCGCGCGGAAACGGAAAAACGGCCGCTCCAGGTCCAGGTGGTGGCCAAGGAGGCATTGAAGCTGCTGCGGGCCTCCATCCCGTCCACCATTTCCATAAGAACGGAATACAACGCGGATTCCACCGCGATAATGGCGGACGCCGCGGAAATACACCAGATCGTCATGAACCTGTGCACGAACGCGTATTACGCCATGCGCGATGACGGGGGCACCCTTTTCGTCGGTATAGACGAGGTGGACCTCGAAGACCCCTTTTCCGTGTGCGGCGCAAAGATACCGCCCGGACGGCACCTTCGACTGCGCATAAGCGACACCGGGAAAGGCATCGAGCCGGACATCGCGAACAAGGTTTTCGAGCCCTACTTCACCACCAAGGAAAAAGGGGAAGGCACGGGCATGGGTCTTGCCATGGTGCACGGCATAGTCACCGACCATGAAGGATGCATTGCGCTGAACAGCGAGGTGGGCGTGGGCACCACGTTCGACGTCTACTTTCCGGTGCTGGCCGAACCGGGCCAGGTCCAGACCGAGGTACCGGAGGTTGTCACACCCAGGGGAACGGAGCGGATCATGTTCGTGGATGACGAACGGGACATCGTCAACATGGCGGGCACCATGCTGGCCAACCTGGGTTACGAGGTGGAAACGTTCACGGACAGCGCAAGCGCGTGGGAAGCCTACGAGAGGGACCCGGAAGCCTGGGATCTTGTGCTGACCGACCACACGATGCCGCACATGACCGGAGCCGAACTGGCCAGGAAGATACTCCGGCTCACGCCGGACGAGCCGGTCATCCTGTGCACCGGGTTCAGCGAAATGATCGGCGAGGAACAGGCCCTGTCCATGGGCATTCGCGCCTTTCTGCTGAAGCCCCTTCGGATGGCGGACCTGGCCGGAACCATCCGCGCCGTGCTCGAGGAGTGAGTCGTTCCGTCTCCTTCCCTGGATTTTCAACGGTGGGGGTGGGAATCAGTCGGCCTTCACCCGCATGTCCCGCATGCGGTTGATCGCGGCGGCGACTTCCAGCATACGGGGGCGGGCGAAGCTGCCCGGATGCCTGCCCTGGCGATGGTACGGATCCAGGATGTCCAGCCCCCGTTCGTCCAGCTGCCTTTCCAGGGCTTCCAGCACGGCGGCAAGCGGGGTCCCGCCGTCCATGAACAACTGCGTGGCAAGGTAAACGGCCATGGCCGCGGCCCGGGTCTGGGAAGGCTCGGCCAGCTGGGGCACGGCCGCCAGGTCCACGTTCGTGTCGCCGTAGCGGATGACATCCGCGCCCCGGATGTCGATCTTCACGTCGCGTTTGCCCCGGGAGGGGTCAAAGCTGTCCGGATCGGGATTTCTCGAAAAGGTCCACGACGCCTCGCCCGGCGCCTCCGCCTGCCTGCCCGTCTGGTATTGGCGGGCCACGTCCCGGGCACGGGACGTCACGTCCACGGGACGGTATCCGTCCATCATCACCACCGTGTCCGCTGCTTCGAAATAGTCGCCCGAGCCGCCCATGACGAGGATCGTGGAGACTCCCGCGTCCTCGTACAGGCCGCGTACCCGGTCCACGAAGGGCGTGATGGGCTCCCGGGATTTGGACACCAGTTTCTGCATGCGAACATCCCGGATCATGAAGTTGGTGGCCGAGGTGTCCTCGTCCAGCAGCAGGACCCGCGCCCCGGCCTCCACGGCCTCCACTATGTTTGTAGCCTGGCTCGTGCTGCCGCTGGCGTTGTCCGTTGAAAACGCGGAGGTGTCGGTACCGTCGGGGAGATTGGTGATGAAGGGGCCGATGTCCACCCGGCGGACGGAGCGTCCGTCCTCGGCGCGGATCTTGACCGCCCCGGAGTCGCACACCACGTACTCCCGTCCGTCTCCGGGAATCCGCGGATACACGCCCCGCTCGAGCGCGTTGAGCAGGGTGGACTTGCCGTGGTAGCCGCCGCCCACGATCAGGGTGACCCCTTTGGGCAACCCCATGCCGGAAATGGTGCGGGCGCCTTCTTCCAGGCCCGAGGTGCGGCCAACCGGGTTGGGCAGGTCCATGGACACACGGAGGCGTTCCGGTGACACAAAGGGCACTGCATGGTCCCGGGGCATGGGCAACTGGGTGTCGCCGCCGGCCCGGGGAAGGTTGGCGCCGTCAGCCACGAAGGCCACAAGCCCCATGTCATTCAGCCTGTCGCGGATGTGCTCCTGGTTTTCCACGCAGGTGACGTGCTCGAAGGCCCCGGCATGGGGAGTATTGGCCCAGGTGAGCGCCTGCTCGGCCACCTCGGGCATCTCCTCGCACAACATCCCCGCGGCCTGCTGGCCCAGCACCTTGCGTCCCGCCGCCGGAAGACCGCAGTACATCCTGGCTTCCACCCACTCCGGAGTCACCCGCATGGCCGTGCGTTCGAGCACCTCCTGGCCTCCGGCATCCACTTCCAGGGCCCCGCTTTTCCCGCTGCCGCGCCTGCCGCGCCCCCGGGCCACCCGGCGTACGGCCTCGCTGACCCGGCGCGCCAGGTAGTCCTCCATGGCCACGCGACGTACCCGGCATGAAAACAGGTCCGACGGAAACCCGGCCTGCCCGGCGGGCACCCGCAGTCTTATCCTGCTGGGGGCGGCAAACGGATCGCCCTGGACATGGTCGATGAACAGCGTGCAGACGCCGGCTTCCCATGCTCCGGCGACCTCCTTGTAAGCCTTGTATCCCTTGCCGTCGATGCCGCGCAGCTTTTGCGCAAGATCGTCGATCCCTGCCATGAAACCGGCTCCTTGTAACGGGGGAGTTCAGAGTCCGAGGATTTTGTCGAGGTCTTCGCCGCTCATCCCGACACGGGTGAGGGCGAAATCGTAGCGAACCGGGTCGTCCGGCCGTATCCGGGCGAACCGCCGGGTGATCTCCACCGCACAGGAAAAGTCGGCCGCCTTGCGCGAAGTGAAGCCCATCCTGGTGGCGATGCGGTGCATGTGCGTGTCCAGGGGCACCACCAGCAGGGAAGGCGGCACCCGGGTCCAGCCGCCCGGGTCCACGTTGTCGGCGCGGACCATCCAGCGCAGGAACAGGCACAGCCGCTTCACGGCGCTGCCCCGCTCCGGCCTGGGCACCAGGTGCCGGCCCACGGGCGCACCCGCGTCCTCCAGGACTTCCACGAACCGGCACAGCGGGGGATGCAGGCTCCTTTCCCCCGGATACAGGCCGGTCACGAATGCCTCCTCCAGCGAACCGTACGCCTCCAACACACGGGCGACCGCGGACAGGAGTCCCTCCATGTCCCCGTCCGTGCAAAACCGGTGGACAAATCCGCACAGATCCCGCCGGATCCGTTCGGGGCCGGATTCCCGAAGCCGCCGGGCCGGATTCGGCCCCAGCACGTCCAGCACCCGGGTCACGCTGTTGTATATGTGCGCCACCCGGCCGTAGGCCAGGGACGCCGCCACCAGGGCGGCCAACTCCCTGTCCGCCGGATCGGCATACCGATGGGGAAAGCACACCGGATCCGGATACATGCAATCCTTCGCATTGTAGCGGTGGTACAGCCTCTCCAGGCGCCTTGCCAGTTGTGGGTCGAAATCGGTCCGATTCGTGTTCACGGGTGACCGCGCCCCTTTGTGGCCGGTCGTGCGCCATGAGGAAACAACGCCCATGGTCATTCACCCCAGGGGGAAGGGGTCATTCGCCGCATGGAGCATCCACGCCCGGCACGTTCGCCACGCCGGATCCCCGGCTGTCGTGCTGCAATACAACCAGGAGTCTTTTCCCGCGTCCGCCACACCCGGGGCGGCGCGCGGGTTCGGGAACAGACTATGTACCTTCCATCCTGGACAGCGCATCCCGGGCCAGCTCCCCCACCGTGGTGGCGAGCAGCTTGCCGTCCTCCCACAGGGACACGGGTTCGTCGTCATGGACAAGCGCCTCCAGTTCGTCACGCGCCTCCGGGGTTGGCAGCGCGGCCAGGGCCCAGGCCGCGGCCCCGCGAAGTCCGGCATGTTCGGAATCCAGGCACTGTGCCAGGAAGGGGCCGGCGTCCGAGACCGATTCGGGATACACCCTGGCCAGCCTTCCAACTCCCCAGGCGGCCCCTTTTCGCAACGGGTCCATTTCCAGAAAATTCCGGACCGGGTCCAGGTAGGAAACCAGTATGGAGGCGAACTCTTCGGCCAGCCGGCGGTTTTTCGCCATGCATTCGGCCATGGCTTCGGGCACCCCCCAGCCGATGCCGCCGGATTCGTCATTGAGCTGCCACATGAAGCGGCGCATGACCACCCGCGCGGACTCCAAGTCCTTTTCCGCGAGCCCGGCGACAATGCTGCCCACGGCGGAGACGGCCCGCCAGTGCTCCGTGTCGTCCAGGCTGCAGAGGTTGCCGATAAGGGGGTTCACCAGTTGCCTCGGGGTGACATCCTCCAGGGCTTTGAGAATGTCCAGGCAGCGTTCCGAGGCCAGGGCGTCGGACACGGTCTTCTTGAGCGCCCTGCCGCCCCGTCTTTTTTCCCTGTCCGCCATGGAGAACCTCCGTCCCGCTAGGGTTTGAAGCCAGCCGGGCGCCCACCGTGGTTACGGAGCGCGCCCGCTGTTACCGCGCCCACGGGCCGTGTACGCGGATTTCACACGGATATCCCGGTACATGGCCCCACGCAGGTCAAAATGTAATGACGGAATCACTCCACGTCCAGAGCCACGGAATCCGAAGCCAGGTTGCCTTCCTCCATTTTGCGGATGGACGCCTCGCTCTCCTTGGTAAGCTGGTCCATCTCGATGATGGTCTGGGCCATCTGCGGCAGGGCCTCCCGACGGAAGGTGGAGATATCCTCCAGTGCCGCATTGATATCCTGGAATGCCTGCTTGAGAACCTCCATGTCCAGCTGGGAACTGGCGGCCTGTTTGTGAATCTCCACTCCCTGAGTGCGGAGCTGTTGCGCCGTCTGGGCGATGAGCGCGTTGGTGGTGGCGCTGACCGCCTGGACCTTTTCCATCACGATCCTCTGATTGGCCAGGGCAAGGGCGACGGTTACGGCCACGTTCAATGCGTTCACGGTGACATTGATGCCCCGGTCCACGCCCTTGACCAGTTCCTTGTTGTTGCGGATGACGATTTCGATGGCCAGAACGCCCTGCTGGGTCACGGCCAATTGCTGCTGCAGGTCGGTGATGCGTTGGCGCAGGGGGAAGATCAGCTCCTCCTGGACGAAGTTCCGGCGGGGATCGTCCGGGCCGATTTCCCGTTCGAGGGCGTACTGCAGCTTGGCGTCGATGAGCTGCCCCAGGCCGATGGCGCGTGTGAGCTTGTGGGACAGGGCGCGCAATGCCTTCTGGTCCTGGGCCAGGGTGACGTTGTCCCGTTGCAGCTGCTTCTTGCCCTCCTCCAGGGCGCGAACGATGGCCGCGATCACGGTTTCAGCGGACTCGAACCTGGTGAAGTACCGTTTGAGGGGGTTGCCCACGCCCGGGAGGAAGCCCAGGGTGCGCGAAAGCCAGCCCGCCTCGAAATCGAATTTTCCGGGGTCCAGCTCCTCCACCTGGGTCTTGAGGTCCACCAGGGCCGTGGCCACCTCACCTCCCTCGTCGCCGCGCGCGGCCAGCTTGCGGATGGGCTCCTTGAGCATCTCGCTTTTTCGCGCCGCCTCGCGTTGGGTGCCGGAGCCCAGGGCCTCCACATCGGCAAGACGCTGGGTGCGCAGCTCGAACTGCTCTTCCGGGTTGACCGCCAGAACGGCCTGGACGAACTGATCGGCCTGTTTGTCCAGGTCCGGGTCCGGCTCGTCCGGGACGGTAACGGCCCTGGGGTCGACCAGATCCAGTTCCTGGCGCACCGAGGCGGGCTCGGCGAGGGTCAGTGCCTTTTCTTCACTCATTGCTTCACCTCCTTGTCAACGGCTGTTGTACTCGTGCGCACCCTTTGCCATTTCCTGCAGACGCTCCAGCGCGGACTCGAAATCCATCCTGGCGAATTTGCCTCCGGAATCCCATTCCGCCACCGCGGCGGAAATCTTTTCCATCTCGGTGAGGGCCGCCTCGTTGCGAGCCAGAAGCGTGCGGGCCTTTTTCAGCTGCTCCTCGCGCAGCGTCCTGCGTTCCTCCAGCGCAGCCTTCTGTTCCCTGTCCTCGCCGGAGAGCTCTTCGAGCTTCTCCTTTCCGGCGAGATCCCTCAGCCGGTCCTCGACATAATTCGCGTCGATCGAGCTTGCGCTTTTCAGGTGGTAAACCACGCCCTTGAGGTTGTCCAGCACCGATAGACTGGCCTGTTCGGCGGTGCCCAGGAACCTGCTGTAGGTCATTTCCCTGGGGTCCAGCTTGTCGTCCAGAATCTGGCGTACGTTGCCCAGCTTGTCCTGGATGCGGGAAAACTGGGTCATTCCCTGGCGCACGATGTTGTCGACGGGATCGTCCACCCCTGAAAGGCCCCGGCAGGCAAGCAACTCGCGCCTCAGCTTGTCGCGAAGATGCTCCTCGTACGTCACCTGGCGCTGTTGCAGGTCCTGGAGGTATCGCTTGCCGTTTTTGTCACGGTACACGGTGAGCTGGAGTCCCGCCCACACCGGGCCGAAGAGAATGCCCGCCAGGGCGGGCACATACAGGAGTGAAACACCGAACAACCAGCCGAGCATGCCGATGCCGGCGCCGATGCCCATGGGCCAGACGGTGGCGGGGCTTTTCACGGCGTAGCGCATCACTGCCTGTCCGATGGCCTCGGCCCTGTAATCGCTCAGGGAAGGGGGCCTGACTTCCTGGATCGCGGGCAGATTGTCGCCCTTCATTCGCGCCTCCTGCGGGACCCGAACCGGGGGCCGGCCCCGGTTCCAGGGTCTTTTTCGTTCAAAACGGCAGCTTACCCGATCTGGGCCAGGATGCAACAGAAAAACGACAACGCGGCACAGCTTGCCGAAGGCCGGAAGTCTGGCATGTGGAACCGGATGCGTGGGGTCGCGGGCGGCGGCGTACGCCGCCGCCCGCGTGGAGGTTGGGTGGGGAGAAGCACGCGGTCCCGAGGAGGAAACCGCGAGCGGTCTCGGGTAATATGGATGCAGGGAAGAAGCCTGTCGGCCGCACCTGTGATACGCCGGTGATACGCTTGGCGGACTCCGGCGCCGCGGACGCCCCGCATTGGTCCGCCCCGTGCCGAAGCGTTCCTTCTCCCACGGGGTGAATCCAGAAAGCCATGGAGAAACCCGGGGAAAACCGATACCAGACGGCTTTTCACGGGTTTTGCGATTTTTTCGTTACGGATTCTAGGGAACCATTACGCCCTTGCTCCCCGCTGAACAACGCGACCCGCCCAACCTCGATCACCGCATTCCAAAGCGCGCCGGTCCGGTAACAGCCTGTTCAAAAACGCGATCTGCGGCGTTGCGGCGCGTTTCCCGTCAGTGCGGCGTACCATAAGTACGCCTTATTCCTCGAAATTTGCGCGCCTTGCATCTCATCGTTTTTTAACAGGCTGTAAATCACCGGTTTTTCAACGGGCTGGCAGAGGTTGCCCCGGGAATCATGGGGTGTTCCCCGGTGGACAGGGCCACGGGTTCACCCGCCGTATCCGCGCGTCCCTCCCGGCTCGTCTTTTCATCCGCCACGGCAATGCCGAAGCACAGGGCCGCGATCAGAAAAACCACCATCGCGGTCCGAAACAGGGTCCTTCCCACCATGCTGAAACCTCCTACCGGACAATGCCGATCATGCTCGATGGCCCTGGCCGAAGAACCGGGGCCAGGGTGCGGTGTGGCCGCGTGATTCATGAGACCATGCCTCCAACGGCCTTTCCGTCGCCTCTTCCGGTGTTGGCGTCCTTCCCGCCCAGGGAATTCAAAAACCCGGCGATCTCTTCCGGGGACATGGCGTGGGTGGCCGCCCCGATTTTCACGGCTTCCCCGGGCATCCCGTTCACCGTGGCCGTGGCCTTGCTCTGGGCGATGGTAACCGCCCCCCTGTCCCTCATGACCTTCAGTTCCTCGGCGCCGTCTTTGCCCATCCCGGACAGGATCACGCCCAGGGCCTTGTTGCCGTAAGAACGGGCCGCGGAGTGAAACAGAAAGGAAACGGCCGGGCGCATGTTGTTGATGTGCGCCCCGTCATCCAGAATGATCCGGCCGCCCGCCGTGACTCCCATGTGGTGGTGATCCGGCGCGAAGTACACGTGTCCGGCTTCCATGCGCATGTTGTGTTCGGCCAGACGCACCGGCCTCGGCGTGAGTTTGTCCATCCAGTTCACCGTGCCCTTGATGAAGCCCTCTCCGATGTGCAGGACGATGAGCGTGGGTACGGAGAAGTCCGGGGAGAGATTGGACAGGATGGTGCGTATGGCGGGCTGCCCTCCGGTGGATGCACCCATCACCACCAGTTTGACCGGGGAACGCACCGGCGCGGGAAGCGGCTTTTCCGGCACGTCCACCAGTTTCCTGAAATCCTCGTTTTTCCTGGCAAAGGCCGAATTGCGGCGCACCACCTTTACCCCGGACATCACCCGGATGGTGTCCACCAGCTTTTTGGCCATCTTCTGAAAACGGGGATGCCCGGGACCCTCGGGCTTCTCCAGGGCGGAAACCGCCCCGGCCTCCATGGCCCAACAGGTCTTCTCCACCTGGTCATCGGCCAGAAGCGCGCTGTTGATGACGATGGGAACCGGGTTCTCCTCCATGATCCTGCGCGTGGCATCCAGACCGTTCATGTTGGGCATCTGGATGTCCATGACGACAACGTCGGGCTTCAACTCCGGCACCATCTTCACGGCCTGTGCGCCGTCCTGCGCCATGCCCACCAGTTCGAGGTCTTTCTCGGCCTTTATTATCTCCTCGAGGTAGGTCCGTACGGTGACGGAATCATCCGCTATGAGCACCCTGGTCATATACCACTCTCCTCCTTGCGGGACGGAGTCGCGCTCCGCTCCCCGAAATATTGCTAAACCAGTCGGGACACGACCTCCAGAAGGTCGCTCTGATCGAAATTGCTTTTGACTATGTACGCGTTGGCTCCCGCGTCAATGCCCCGTTCCCGGTCCTCGCCGGAATCCAGGCTGGTCACCAGGACCACGGGCAGTTCCGCGAGCCGCTCGTTCTGGCGTATGTTCTCCGTAAGTTCGAACCCGTTCATCCTGGGCATCTCCACGTCGGAAATCACGGCGTCGAACCTGTCCGTCTTGAGCACGGTCAAGGCGTCCTTACCGTCCACGGCCGTGCGCACGGCATAGCCGGCGGACTCGAGGATGTTCTTGATGAGCATGCGGGAGGTGATGGAGTCCTCCACCACCAGGATGGCCTTGTGGGGGGATTCGGCCCTTGCCTCGCCGGATTCAGGGCCTTCACCCTCGGCCATGGAACCCACCGTGTGCAGGGAGCCCGCTCCCCGGGAGGACTTCATGAGGTCTGACACGTTGAGCACGGGAACGACCTTCCCGGAGCCCAGGATGGTGGCCCCGGCTATGTTGGGCACACGCGCAAGCTGTCTGCCCAGGCTCTTGACCACGACCTCCTGTTCGCTGAGTATCTCGTCCACCCGGTACGCGATGCGCTTTTCGCCGGCGCCCAGCACCACAACGGTCAGGTATCCGTCCTCGTCCCGGGTGGCAACCCGGGGCGTTCCCAGCACGTCGCAGAGGTCTACCAGGGAGAGGGCCCGATTGTCCAGGGGAATGGTGGCCCGGTTTTCCACGGTTTTGACCTCGGACTCCTGGATGCGCACTACCCGCTCCACCTGCGCCGCGGGCACCACGTAGGAGTGCTGGCCGGCGGTGACCAGGATGCCCCGGAAGGTGGCCAGGGTAACGGGCAACACCATGCGGATCGTGGTCCCCCTGCCCGGATCGGTGTGCAGGGAGATGAGGCCGCCCAGGTCCTCGACCTTTTCCTGGACGATGGCCATGCCCAGGCCACGGCCGGAGATTTCCGTGATGATGGGACTCGTGGACAGTTCCGAACGGAATATCAGGCCCACCGCCTCGCCGTCCGTCAGCCTGGCCGCGTCGTCCGCCGACATCACGCCCATGGCCACGGCCTTTTCCCGCACCGCGTCCGCGTCGATGCCGCCGCCGTCGTCCGTAACCACGATCTCCACCTTGCCGCCCTCCTCCTGGGTTACCTCGACCCGGACGGTCCCGCGAAAGGGTTTGCCCCGCTGATCGCGTACCTCGGCGGACTCGACGCCGTGGTCCACGGCGTTTCGCAAAAGGTGGATGAAGGGAGTCTTCATCTGTTCCAGGATGCGGCGGTCGATTTCGATGTCGCCGCCGAACATCTCGAGATCCACTTCCTTGCCCTGCTTGCGGGAGACCTCCCGGACCATTCTCGGCATGGTGTCCAGCAGGGTGGAAAACGGCAGCATGGTTGCCTGCTTGACCTCCTCGAGGAGATCGTCCACGAATCGGCCCAGAGACTTGTCGTCATGTTCCCAGGCCTTGGCGTGGCCATGGATCTCCCTGCCGACTTCCCTCATGTACTGCTCGTTCCACTCAAGAAACTCGAACAGACGGGCGTACCGCGCGTTTTCCCTGGCCCTGGCCTCAACGGACGCAGCCTCCCTGTCCTGCTTGCGCAACAGCCGCATGTCCTCGGAAACCCTGGCCCACGTCTTTTCCCACTGCTCGGTGAGCTGGGCCGTACCCTTGAGGTTGGACACGTGCTGGCTGGATACCAGCTTGAGGGAGACCAGTTCCTCCGCCTTGTGCAGGATGGTGTCCAGCTTGGCGGTGGCGATGCGGACGGTGTCCGCCATCACGGGCCTGGCCGCCGAGACTCCGGCTCCGGCCTGCTTTTCCGGGGCGCCATTCTTGTCCGCCTCTCCGGCGCTCTCCGTTCCCTGTTTCCCGGCGACGGACTCGGCCCCGGCCTGGGATTCCGGGAGGAAGCCGGCCAGGCGTTCCATGGCGGCCCTGGTCTCGGCGTCGGCGTCCCGGGCTTCGTCCCCCTCGATTTCCTCGGAAAAGACCATGCTCTCCAGAAGCGCCACGGTGGCGTGCAGTTCGTCGAACAACTCGGGGGAGAGATCCGCCGACTGTTTTCTGGCCGCGGTACCCACGTCCTCCAGCCGCTGGCACAGGGATTCCACATTGGTCATGCTGGCGGCGCGCGCCGCCCCCTTCAGGCTGTGCAGGTCGCGCAGCACCTCTTCCATGCGCTGGTCGCGCGCGTCGTGGTCCCCGGCCTTTTCGAGGTGCAGCAGGCTGGAGGAGATGTTGGACAGCCATTCACCCGCCTCGGTGCGAAAGGCTTCACGCAGCTTTTTCAACAGTTGCTCTTCCTTCATATACGGTATGGCTCCAGGTGTGTACGGGTGTCCGTGCCCGGTTGCGGATGAATGATGTGCGGGGCGAAACCCCTGTTCCCGCCACGCGCCCCTCGCCCGGCGTCCCCGCCTGAACGTCCGGGGCGAGTCTCCCCTCCTCTTTCACAAGGACCCGGCGCCGGGATGGACCGGCTTGCCGGCGAGCGCGTGGTCGATTCAGATGTTTGCCCATGGGTTTCGCCCCGGCTTTTTTGACTCGCAATCACCCCGTGGCTTCCTTCTCCACCACGATTCCGGGGTCCTTCAATATCTTGGCTCCGTCCAGGATGACGACCCGATCCCCGGTCACGCCGTAGAGATACTCCGCCCGAATCCCGGTCAGCGTCGGCATGGAAGCCTGGACGGTGTCCACGGGAACGTTTCGCGTACCCAGGATGTCGTCGGCGAGCACCCCGAACTCCATGTCCTTCGAGGACAGGATGATGATCTTGCGGGCGTCGGTCAGCCCCCCGTCCGGAAGATCGAAGAAATCCTTCAGATCCACGATGGACAGTATCTGGCTGCGAATGTTGACTATACCCACCACGAAGGAAGGGGTGCACGGCAAGGGCGTCAGGTCGCGAAGGGGATAGACCTCGCGGATATGGGCCAGTTCGATGGCGTAGCGCTCGCCTCCCAGGATGAAATCCACCACCTGGATGGTCTGCTCGTCGCTGGTATGCTCCCCATCCGTCCTGCCAAGTTCGAACGCCCGGTCATGAAGCACCTTCCTCCTGGTTTCCCGTTTGCGCGCCTCGGTTTCCTCCTGCTGTGCCTGAATGCGGTCCAGCACTTCCCGCATTTCGGCCAGGCGGTCCCTTTTCGCGCCGACGGCGCCGGCGTCCCTGTTGGAGTCGTCCCAGCTCATATGGTGCCGTTCTCCTTGATCATTGCCCGAATCACTCCCAGAAGGCGCCCCGCGGTCATGCCTTCGGAATGGGGAAGGATCTCGTCATTGTCCAGTTTTGCCAGAACCGAGGAGGCGTTTTTCAGGTGCTTTGCCGCTTCCGCGTGACGGGAACGTTTTTTGGCGAGGATGGCCAGGGCAAAGTGAACGATGGCGAAGTCCGGATCCAGGTACAACGCCTGGTTCAGGGTTTTCGCGGCCTGGTCGAATTCGCCCCTCTCCTCGTGGATGGTTGCCAGCAGATAGCGGTGTCCGGCATTGAACTTATCGTGGAGGATCACATACTCGCACCAGTCCTGCGCCTTGTCCAGCACACCCAGGTTCGCGTACGCGCGGGTGAGAAGGCCGATGGCCTCCAGCTCCACGCGGCCGGGCTTTTTGCCGTTGCGCCTTTTTGCCAGAACCTCCTCCAGTTCCGTTGCCGCGTCCTCGTAAAGACCGCAGGCCACCAAACCCCGCGCCTTTTCGCACACTGCCTCCACATCGACACCGGGTGCGACCCTCGGGGCCGGCGCCTCGGTGACCGTATTCAAGAAATGGGGGGTGTCCCCCCTTTCCCCTGCCCGGTCCGTGGGTGTGTTCGGGATTGGGCTGGAAGGTTGGGAAAGGGGGAAGCCAGGCAAAGGGGAGAAGCCTGGATTCGTGTTGTTGGCGGGGCACTCTGGTGGGAGAGCAGACTCATGCTGCCTGCCCGAGAGCGCGTGTTGCCGCACCGCCCCTTTTCTGTGCATGATAGCGTTTTCAAACCTTACGGATTCGAGCCGCGGATGATCGACAAACGCGGTTTCGCTCGGACTGACCACGAACCAGCCTCCATCGTTGAGGCAGTCGACCATGCGCCCCACGACTTCGCGCCTTTGCTCGGACGAGAAGTACATGAGCACGTTGCGGCAGAATATGACGTCCATGTTCCGCGTGCCGTTGGCGTCGGAGGGATAGGCGTCGTGAATGAGGTTGAGCCTTTTGAAGACCACCTGCCGACGTATGTTCTCCGCGAGGCGGAACAGGTTTTTACCTTCCCTGGCAAAGTAGGACTGGACCATGGCGTCCGGGGTGTCCCGAAAGGACCAGCGCGTGTACAGTCCGCTTTTCGCCTTGTCCAGAAACTTCTGGTTGAGGTCCGTGGCCAGGATGGAAACCTTGACGCCCTGCAGTTCAAGGCGGTACCGCTCCAGGATCATGGACAAAGTGTACGGTTCCTCGCCGGTACAACACGCCGCGCTCCAGATGCGCATTCGGGAAACGTCGCGCCTTGCCGTCAGCAGTTCCGGGAGGATCCTGCTTTCAAATGTTTTCAGGGTGTGCCTGTCCCGGAAGAAGAAGGTCTCCCCCACGGTGAAGCACTCCACCAGGGCGTCCAGATAGGTGTCCGAATGCTCGCTGGCAAGCATGGCCCGGACACATGCCTCGGGGGTGTCGAAGCCCAGGGTCCGGGTCATCGTGCGCACGCCACGCAGCAGGTCGTGCCTGCGCTGGCGGGGAAAGCAGGTGCCGATGCGCCGGTTGATCATGTCTCCCAGATCCCGGAGCATGTTGTCGGATATGTTTTCGCACGCGCCGTTCACTGGATTACCTGCCTCCCATGCTCTTCTCGAGACGGCTTGCGTCCTTCGTGGACAGAAGGCTGTCGCTGTCGTAGATGATCACCGATTTCTGGCCCAGATGGCACACTCCCTGGATGTACTCGTCCATTTCCGGGAACAGCTCGCCGGAGCGGTCCATGTCCGATTCGTCCACGCTCTCCACACCGTGGACCCAGTCCACCAGAAAGGCGATGCGCCACGTGGAGGTCCTGGCTATGACCAGGTAGTCCTCGATCTCCATTTCCCGTTCGGGCAGCCCGAAGTACCGCCTGATGTTGACCACGGGTATGGTGCGGCCCCGAAGGTTGATCAGACCCAGCACCAGTTCCGGTGCGTTGGGCACCCTGGTCAGTTCCACGCTGCGGATGACCTTCTCCACAGCCTCCAGTGGCAGGGCATACATCTGGCGATCCACTCCGAACACGAAAAACTGTCGGGTGCCTTGCGTTTCCGATTGCGATGTCTTCTGCGCGGCTGCCGTGGACAAGGCGCTCCTCCCCGTATTCAGCAGGTTTTGTGTGAAAGCCGTCCGTTGAGGCGAACGACGGCGTTGTCGACCAGGTACCAGGCATTTTCGCCTTCTGCCGACATGTCCCCGAGGGCGGGAGCGGAAACCGTGTCCCGCTCCGGGCCCTGATCCCCCTGTGTCGGGGAGGACATTTCCTCCTCATGCCTGCCGGCAAGGGTGGCCCACAGGGACGAAGTCAGCAGCGAGGGGTGCACGCCCATCACCCTCCCGGCCTTGCTGTAAGGATTTTTCAGAAATAACAGAGTCATATCCAACTCCTTATCCATGTCGCGCCCCTACGCGGGCAGTGAAAAATCGATCCTGGCTCCATGCCTGGGGTCCTCGCCCAGCCACATGTCTCCTCCGTGCCGCCTGATCAGCTGCCTGGCCAGGGCAAGGCCCACGCCCAGCCCCGCGACCCTGCCGTTCGAGGCGAAGCACCGCTCCAGATCCAGCACACACCCCCCATATGCCGATTCCGATTCCACCTTGTGGTCGGCCACGCTCACCACCAGCCTGTCCCCGGACCCGCGGGCGCTGACATGCACACCCGGGGAGTCGGGCGAGGCATGGGCGGCGGCGTAGACCACCAGATATTCGAAAACCGTGGCCATGGCCCCGCGTTCCGCCCAGACCCCGGGAAGGTCGTCATGGGTGACGCGGGCGCCGAAAAGGCCCAGACTGTCGCCGGCGTTTCGCACGGCTTCCCGGAGCTCCCCGTCCAGACGAACGTTTTCCGGCCGGGGCGCCTGATTCCGGCTCGCATACTCGCACAATCCGTCATGCACGACCCCCAGAGCCCTGCAGCTGTCCAAAATGTATCCGAGATACCGCTCGGCCTTTTCATCCAGAAGACCCGCGTACCGCTCATTGAGCAGACTGGCGAAGTTCTCCAGAGCCAGAATCGGTCCGTTCAGGTCATGGGCCACGGACTCGGCAAGCCGGTCCGCCTCGGTGCGGGTGGTGCGGCCATCCTTCTGGTGGTCGGCGCGAACGTCCGCGAAATCCGCGTGGGCCGGCAGGTCCGGAGCGTTCTCGTCCTGGGCGCCCCTGAATTCGTCGGACCCGCTACGCGACGCTTCCACGGCCAGCCGCCGAATATTCCCGGGCGTTGCGCCCGCTGTCCCGGCTTCCTCCAGTTCCGGCCCCGGTGCATCGGTCCCGGGTTCCCCGACCGTCGTTTCCGGTATGGTTGTCCGTGCGCTGTTCCTCAAAACTCAACCCCCCTCTGCCGCAACTGTACCGCGTTCCCGGAACAGGTGAAAACCACCTCCCGGATTCAACCGCTTGCCCTCCGGTATGCCTTGAGCATCTTGCCCAGGGTCTCACCGACGTCGTTCAGATCGCCGTCCGCGTAACTCAAAAGACGCGGATACATCATGTGCCCCAGGGCCACGGTTTCAGGTTCCCTGTCCGGCAGTATGAGTATGAGCGGCAGATCGCCCAGCAGGTCCCGAAATCCCACGACACGTTCCAGTTCCCCGTGGTCGGCGGCCAGCACCACGGCCACCTGGAGGTCCTGGCGGGGCCTGCGCAGCCGGCAGCCCATGTCTTCCAGCGTCCGACACTCCTCGACCCGTCCGTCCGGCGTGCAACCCGCGATGCGGCTCTTGAGCCGCGTCCACATTTCGCCGTTGTTCGAACAGGTAACCAGTATGTTTGCCTTCATGCTCAAGGTTTCCTCCGGGGCAAGACAATTTTGCATTGCCCTGGGATAGATCACGATCCGTGCCAAAGGCCAACCAAGTGTATGCTTTGATGAAATCACGAGAAACAACAAGTATTTATATGGACTACGACAGGCGAGCCACCGTTCGGAATTGCTGGCGGGAACCGTCCCGGAATCGGGACCGGGTACCATAATTGGGAAGTTGTACGGAGAGTTGTCCGATTCCCGGTACAGGGTTGCCAAAACGGACGCAAGGCGACCGCCGGCACCCCTGGCCGGAGAGGTTACTGTCTGCGCTGGATGGAGTACTTCTTGAGCCTGTCGTACAGACGGGAACGTGACAGTCCGGAGATCCGGCAGACCTCCTTGATGTTCTCGCCGGTGTGGGCCATGAGGTCCTGGAGATATCGTTTTTCCGTCTCCTCCAGAAAGTCCTTCAGGTGGGGGAAGGAATTCCTGGGCCGTTCCGCGGCCCTGCCACCCGCGGGTCGGGCCTCCTGCTTGTCCGCTTCCAAACCGGCCTTGGTGAGCTGCACCCGGATTTCCACGGGCAGATGCATCTGGTACAGGGTGGGTTCGCTTGGCGCCGACGACAATGCCCGTTCCACGGCGTTGAACAGTTCACGGACATTGCCGGGCCAGGCGTATCGCAACAGGGCGCTGCGAAACTCCGGAGAGAAGCCCTTGGTAATGATGCCGTACCGTTCGCACAGCCGGTTCATGTGGTGGGTGGCCAGGTCGAGGATGTCCTCGGGCCTTTCCCTCAGGGGAGGCAGGTCCATGGTCAGGGCTCGAAGGCGGAACATGAGATCGTCCCTGAACCGCCCTTCCCTGACCATGCTGTCCAGGTCCCGGTTGGTGGCGGCAATGAGCCGGAAATCGCTTTTCACCTCGCTCTTGCCGCCCACGGGCCGGAAGGTGCGTTCCTGGAGCACGCGCAAAAAGCTCTTTTGCATGTTCACCGGCAGTTCGCCCACTTCGTCCAGAAACAGCGTCCCGTCGTCCGCCTGCTTGGCCAGGCCATCCCTGGGCATGTCCGCGCCGGTGAAAGCGCCCTTGACGTGGCCGAACAGGACGCTTTCCACCAGGGTTTCCGGCAGGGCCGCGCAATCGACCACCACGAAGCTCTTGTCCGCGCGCCGGCTGTTTTCGTGTATGGCCCGGGCGAACAGCTCCTTGCCGGTACCGGTTTCCCCAGTGATCAGCACGTTTGCCTGGGTGTTGGCTGCCTGGGCCAGGAGGTCGTAGCACTGGCGCATCCTGGGGCTGGAGCCGATGATGCCCTCGCGTTTGAGGGCCACCGACGCCTTTTGCGCGGCCTTCTCCTCGTGATACTGGAGCGCCCGGGACAGGGAGAGGACAATGGCCTGCAGGGTGAAGGGCTTCTGCACATAATCCCACGCGCCGTTGACAATGGCCAGTTCGGCACCGTCCGGATCCCCTTCGCCCGTTATGATGATGACTTCCGGAGAATTCTCCGAGCTGCGAATGTCCGGAATGACCTCGAGGCCGTTTCCGTCGGGCAGTCGCACGTCGAGGAAGACGACGTCGAACTCTCCGTTCATGGCCTTGGCCATTCCGTCCTCGAGGTTCAGGGCGTAATCGGCCTCCATGTCCTGGCCTCTCACGGCGGCGGTGAGGGTGTCGCAAATCATCTGGTCGTCGTCAACGATCAGAATCCTGGCCATCCGGTCCTCCAGCTTTGTATTGTGCGTATCGGTCCAGAAGTTTTCGCAAGGTATGGGATATCTCTCCCATGACGATGGGTTTCTTGACGAATTCGGCTATCCCGGCATCTTTTACGGCCTTTTCGGTCACGTTTTCCGTGTAACCCGTACACAGGATCACGGGCAGGTCCGGCCGCGACAGCAACATCTCCCCGGCCATCTCGAGCCCGGTCATGCCGGGCATGGTCTGGTCGGTGATGACGAGGTCGAAGCCCTGGGGGTCGAGTTGGAACACCCGAAGGGCCTCCCGGGGCCGGGTCATTCCGGTGACCGTGTACCCGAGTCGTGTAAGCATGGTATCCACTACATCTACCATGCCTTGTTCGTCGTCCACAAGCAGTATCCGCTCGGTGCCTTCAGGCATCTTTCCCGGAGACTTCCTGACAGCCGGCACCGGCCCTTTCCTGGGAGGAAGGTAGACGTCGAACCTGGCGCCCGCCCCCGGTTCGCTGGACACGGTTATGGCGCCACCGCTGCCCAGGACGATGCCCTGCACCATGGACAAACCCATGCCCGTGCCCTTGCTCCAGCCCTTGGTGGTGAAAAACGGGTCGAAGATGCGTTCCATGACCGCGGGGCTCATCCCGTGGCCGGTGTCCTCCACGGTGAGCCGCACCCATTTCCCGGCCGGCACGTCCCTGGCGATGGGCCGTTTCAGGAAAACCTCCTTCGTGGAGACGGAAAGGACACCACCGGAGACGGCCATCGAGTCCCCGGCATTCGCGCACAGGTTCATGACCACCTGGTGGATCTGCGTGGGATTGGCCAGAATCACTCCATCGGCCGCGTCCAGGTTGCTTTGAATCTCTATGGACGGGGGCAGTGACGATCGTATGAGACCCAGGGCCTCCTCCACGACGGAATCCAGACCCACGGCGCTCCTGCCCTGCTCCGACTGCCTGCCGAAGGCGATAATCTGGCCCACCAGGTCTCTGGCGCGCTTGGCCGCCTTGAGCACTTCGGCCAGGTGCTCCCGTACGGTTTCCTCGTTTCCGGCGTCCAGCATGGCGATTTCGGTCCGCACGATCACCGGTGTCAGGATGTTGTTGAAATCGTGGGCGATGCCCCCGGCAAGCGTACCGATGGCCTCCATGCGTCGGGCCAGGCTCAGTTGGGCTTCGAGGCGGGATTTCTCCGCCTCGGCCCTTTTGCGGTCCGTGATGTCGATCAGCGTTGCCAGTTCCGCGGTTTTGCCCTCGTAGGTGATCTCCTTGAGATGAACTTCAACATGGAGTTCCCTGCCATCCCTGGAGAGCACCCGGTGGGAATAACCGGCCGCACCCTGCTCGGCGAGTTGCTCCCTGCGGGCCTTGTCCACTATCTCCTGGTCCTCCGGATGAATGAGGCAGGTCCATGCCCCGGGACCCCAGGAGATTACTTCCTCCACGGGCCATCCGGCCATGTGCGCGAAGGCCTCGTTGGCGTATCTGACCCGGTTTCCCTGGAAAATGGCGATTGCCATGAGGGACTGCTCGGAAATGAGTCGAAACTTTTCCTCGCTTTCCCGCAGGGCCGCCTGGACCTTTTTTCGTTCGGTGACGTCCCGCACCACGATGAGGTCGGCCACGCAGCCGTCATAGGTTATGGCGCCCACGCTGCACTCGACGTCCACCACGGAGCCGTCTTGGGCCATCATTCTGCAGTCCCAGATGGGCAGGGTTCCGAAACCCGCGTCGTGCAGCCGGGTCTGCCGGCCGTCGGCGCCCTGGTCACCTGGATGGAGCAGCGAATGGAAGTCCCTGCCCACGATGCGGTCCGCACCCTTTCCCAGCATGGAGCACAGGCCCGGATTGGCATAGGCCACGCTGCCCCGGGACACGATGACAATGCCGTCCTGGGCAAGCTCGACCAGGTTCCGGTACTTCTGCTCCGACTCGGCCAGTGCTTCCTGTGCAAGGCGGCGGTCCTCGATCTCGGAGGCAAGCTGCCGGTTGGCCTCGGTGAGGTCCGCCGTCCTGTCGCGAACCAGGCTCTCCAGGTGTTCCTGGTTTCGGGCAAGCTCCCGCTCCGAGCGCTTTCTGGCGGTGACGTCCAGCAGGCTGCCCTCGAAGGCCACCACCTCGCCGTTTTCATCCCGCACGCCGCTGATGTGCAGCATGGTCCAGACGGTATCTCCGTCGCGACGCAGCATCCGGACCTCGTAATCGCTTATGTATCCACGGGCCCGGACGCGGGATACCACGAAATCCCGGTCCTCCTTGTTTTCGTAAAGGTCCTGGGCCTTGACCGCCAACAGGGACTCCTTGTCGGGATAGCCCAGGATGGTGACCATGGCCGGGTTCACGTCCTCGATCTCCCCCTCCGGCGTGGTCCTGAACAGTCCTACCGGAATCCGGTTGAACAGCTCACGATAACGCCTGCGGCTTTCCAGCAGGCGGGCCTCCATTCGCTTGCGCTCCGTGGTGTCGATGACGAAACCCTCGACCCCCACCACGCGGCCGTTCTCCTCCACGGCGGCGGCCGTATAGGAGTGATGGCCGACGGTGCCGTCCCCACGCAACCGCGTCCCCTGGGCGCCCCGGACCGGCTCCCCCGCCAATAGACCGGACATGGCGTACTCGTTGGCGGGTACGTCCTCCACAGGCACCATCTCCGTGAAATGCCTGCCCCGGACCTCTTCGACCGAGGCATGGCCGTACATGTCCAGCCAGGCCTCATTCACCTCCTTGTACCGGCCGGCAGTGTCCATGAGGAAATAACCCGCCCCGCTCTGGACCACGGTGTTGCGGAATCTGCGCGCGCTCTGCCTCAGCGCCTCCTCATGGGACCTTCTGAGCGTGGTCTCGGTCCAGTTGGCCATGTAATAGGTGACGTCGGTGTCGATTTCCACGGGCATGGCCGTGATCTCCACCCAGAACGGCTCCCCGGACTTCTTCACGAAAGGCACTTCCACCCTGCGGATGCCCTGGGTGAACGCCCTGTTGAATTCCGCCCGGGTTTTGTCCCGCTGGCGCGGGTCCCACCAGGGATAGGGGGCCCGGGTGCCTAGTATTTCCTCGGACGCGTACCCCGTGAGCTTTTCCAGGGCGTGGTTCACATAGACGATGACAGTATCGCTGTCGGCCACCAAAATGGGATTCGGGGAATTCTCGAGGAGGCCCTGATTGAAACGGAGGCTGGCTTCAAGGTCCTGCTGGGCCCTGCGCAGGCCGGTTATGTCTTCCGCGTGCAGCATTACCAGGGATTCGGGAACATGAACGGCGGTGAACCTGACGAACAGTTCACGGTCGAAACCCGGAGGGCGGTAACGTGTTTCCAGGTTTTCGACCCCGCCCTGTTCATGGGCGCTGGCCAGGAGTTCCTCGACGTCGGGCCGGTCCCTGAAAATGTCCGACGACGTCCTGCCCACCAGTTTTTCCGCGCCCCCCGCGGACAGGCGGTTTGCCGTATCGTTCACGCTGACCAGGCGAAAACCCCCTCTCTGGCGGGCCTCCCAGGTGAAGGTGGGCAACGGCAGTGCGCGGTACTGGGCCTGGAACCGCTTTTCACTGGTCTCCAGCGCCTTTTTGGTCTCGTCCCAGTCGGTCATGTCCCGCAGGGTGCTGAGGATCACGGGCTCATCCCGGCCTTCGGGCCGATACAGACGCGCCGATGTGATGCACACACGGAGCTCCCCGTCCCTGTTACGGAGGTAGACCCGCTTGTCGTTTAATTCCCCCTCGCGGAGGAGCGTGTCCAGGCCGGTTTCACGGTCTCCTGGCGAGCTGTAAAAAGAGGTGGCCCCGACTTCCCGCATGGCCTCGACGGAGTCGTACCCGGCCATCTCCAGTGCTTTCCGGTTGCAGTCCAGGATATTGCCGGCAAGGTCGCTGACGAGCATGGCATCCCGGCAGAGGTCCAGCAGAAGCTGCATGGCCTCCTGCGGCATGGCGTGGTTCCCGTTCGGGCATTTTCCGCCGGCGTCGTCGGCCGCATCCCGGGATTCTTGTGGCGGCTGGTTTCTGTCGGGGTCCGATTCCTTCATACCAAGTCCTGCCGAGGCTCGATCTGACGGCATGGAAGATGCCGTATCCGAGGCAAATCATACATGGGGGAGGACCGGGGGGTCCGGACGACACCATCGCCGGGCCGGAATCGGCGGCGGCGGCCGTGGTTTTCCGTCCGGGCGATTCGTGGTATGTTTCCTTGCGCGCCGGAGAAAACCGGTTCTCCGGGCACGGGTGCACAATCATAACAGCATCGGTCGGCTATTAACAACCGGTTATTGGTCAAACCCGGAAAGCCGGGCCGGAGAGGAGAGCATGCCGACGGCGGCTTGCGGAATTCAGTGTGAGGTGTGCAGGCTGAACAGGTTGGGGGTCTGCACGAGCTGCGGTCCGGGCGGAAGCAGGTCCGGGCTGGCCAAGGAGCGGGCCCAGGTGCGGCTGCTCGGCGGGCCCTGTCCGATTCTCGCCTGCGCGAACCTCAAGGGAATCGCCCATTGCATGAGGGACTGCGAGCAGTTTCCCTGCGAGAACTTCGCCTCCGGCCCATACCCCTATGCGCGGAGTTATCTGGACATGCAGCGTCGCAGGATCGAACAGGCGGGCACGGGAAAACCGGCGGGCGCCGGCCAGGTGGTGGTGCCCCAGGAGTACTGGAAGGAACTCGGGGCCGCCGACCCCGCGGACGTGTGCCGCCGCACCGGGGCGCGCATACACCCGGGCGGCGGCCTGGTTCTGGCCTGCATGGGCGAGGACCTGCTTGTGGACGCGGCGGGCAGGAGGGTTTTCGGCCTGAACGAGGACGGCGCTCCCGAACTGCGGGAGTATCCCCTGCTGGAACTCATGGTGCTGGTCTATCTGCTCTCGGCGAGGGACGAGCCCCCTCTGGGTGAGCCGGCCACTGTGCGGGACCTCGCGTCCCGACACTTTTTCACCGGACCGCATGCCATCGACACCACCCGCCTGACAAAACGATTCGGCAAAGACCCCGAAGCCTTCGCCCGGGCCGCACGGCGGATGGGAGGCAGGCGCGCGGAAATGGGTGACGCGGCATGGACCATCGACGCGTTTCCGGGGGTCCCCGTGACGGTCGTCCTCTGGCTGGTGGACGAGGAGTTCGATGCGACGGCCAGCGTGCTGTTCGACAAGGGTATCGAGCGACATCTCGCTCCGGACGCCATATGGGGAGTCAGCGTCCTGGTCCTGGGCGGACTTGTCCGGGCTGCTCACGAATTCAGCACGGAATGAACCCGGCGGGCCAGTTCGTTCATGCTGTAGGGTTTCTGCACGTACCCGGCAAGGCCCATGGCCAGTGCATCCTCCTCGCTTACGCACTCGGTGTATCCCGTGCACAGGATCACGGGCAGGCCGGCCCGCAGATCCAGCAGTTTCCTGGCCAGGACGTCGCCGGTGAATTCCGGCATGGTCTGGTCCGTGATCACCAGGTCCACGGTACCGGGATCCGCTTCAAACAGGGCCAGCGCCTCTCCGGCCCCGGTCGCCACGGTCACCCTGTAGCCCAATGATTCCAGCATCTGCCTGTTGGCGGCAAGCAGCACCTTGTCGTCGTCCACCAGCAGCAGGTGCTCCCCGCTGCCCCTGGGAGGCGGCGGATCGTTTTGCACCATCTCCATGGCGGTGTCCACCGCCGGCAAAAGCAGATGGAACGCGGCGCCCTTTCCCGGTTCGCTGTCCACGTGGATGATTCCGCCGTGGCTCTCAACGATGCCATGCACCACGGACAGGCCCAGGCCCGTGCCCTTGCCCAGGCTCTTGGTGGTGTAGTAGGGCTCGAAAATCCGCTCCCGAACCTCCCCGGTCATGCCCGGTCCGTCGTCGCGCACCACCAGTTCCACGTATGTACCCTCCTCGCCGCCCGCGCCCAACAGCGGGTCGAACGGGCCGACCTCGGTTTTCCGGACGGAGATGGACAGGGTGCCGCCGTGCTCCTCCAGGGCGTGCTCCGCGTTGGCGCACAGGTTGATGAGCACCTGGTGCAACTGGATGGGATCCGCCTCCACCACGCAGGACTCGGTGGCGAACCGGGTCTTGATCCCGATGTTGGAGGGCATCGTGGCGCGGATCAGCCTGGTGGCCTCGCCCACCACCCGGGGAATGTCCACGGGCTTGCGTTCACTCTCCTGCTGCCTTCCGAACGCCAGGATCTGGTGGGTCATCTCCTTGGCCCGCTGAGCCGCGTCGAGTATCTGCCTCAGGTTGGCCACCAGCTCCCGGTCCTGTGGCGCGCTTTTGCAGCAGAGTTCACCATAGCTCATGATGACGCCCAGGATGTTGTTGAAGTCATGGGCTATGCCACCGGCCAGGGTACCTATGGCCTGCATCTTCCTGGCCTGTTGCAGCTGCTGCTCCAGGCGGGCCTTTTCCTCGGACTCCCTGACGCGCTCCGTAAGGTCCTCCACGAACTTCGTGTATCCCGCAGGCCTTCCGTCCGGGTCGTACACGCAAAACACCTTGTGCCGCGCGAAAAGCTCCTCCCCGTCCCGGCGTCTGCACCAGACTTCCCTGGTGGCGGCCAGTCCGCTTTCCAGGGCCGTGCGCCCCGGACAGTCATCGCATGGCTCCAGGCGGCCCTCGAACACCTCGTGGCACCTGCCCCCCACCGGGCTGTCGTCTCCCATGCGGTATATTTTCCGTATGGCGCGATTGGCCATGAGCACCCTGTGGGACGTGTCCACGAGGGCGATGCCGATGTCCGTGTTCTCCACCAGCGCCCGGTACCGCTCCTCGCTTTGGCGCAGGGCCTTTTCCGCGCGCATCATTTGAGTGATGTCCCGGGCCACGCCCTGGGTGCCCCGAAAGTTCTCCGGGCTCGCTTCGCCCTCGTAAATGCCCTCGGCCTCCAGAAGCATCACGGGATGCGAGCCATGCCCCTCCCCTCCGGCGGGGGCCCTTCCGTCGCGGTCCCGTGGCAGCACCCGGAAAGCCACGTTGGCCGTGCGCCGTTCTCCGGTGCGGCGTTCATTCAGCCTGAATCGCACGTCCTCCCGCTCGTCCGGATGGACCAGGGAGAACGCGTTCGTCCCCACGAGCTCCTCCCGGGTGTACCCGTACCGCTCCACGGCCTTGTTCACGTAACGGATGTTGCCGTGCTCGTCCAGGCGATAGATGATGTCCGGCACCGTGTCCAGTATTTCCGCCAGATCGCTTCCCTCGTCCAGGAGGACCACGGTGAGGGCGTACACGTCCTGATCGCCCACCTGGGTGCGGTGGTAGCGGACGCGGGAGTTTTTTCCGTACCCCGTCAGCAGCCGTCCCAGGCCGCGGGCCTCACCGGCGCCCTCAAAGGTATACTCTCCCGCATCTTCCGCCCGGATCAGTTCCGCTGCGTGGACGCCGGCGAGGTTTCCCGGTTCCCGCCCCGCCAGGTCTCCCGCGGGCTGGTTTCCGAAGAGCACCCGTCCGTTTTTGTCCGTCAGAAACACCGGGTCCGCAATGGTGTCGGCCAGATCGCGCAGTGCCTTGTAGACGCCTTTGTTGCGTGGAGGATTCATCCGTCCTTGCCGCGCCGCTTGTGATCAGCAGGTTATGTGCAGTGACATCGGGACGATACGCGGACACCATAGCATAAATTGTACGCAGCGGGAAGACCGGTTGGTGCATTATATGACGGAATTCGTTTGCAAACCGCCTCCGGCGCACTTTCCGACCGGACCCGGGAGTGGGCGGCTGACAGGCGGTGGATTTGGGAGCAGGCGGTTGCTTGTGGAAAGGCGTGCTGTCATGGTAGCAGTCCCGTATGGACAGATCCGCCAAATATGTCGAGATGTGCGGGCAGGCCCCGGAGATCCAGGCCATGTGGGGCCAGCGCGGCGGCGACTTCTACGCCGAGGAGTCCGACCAGATCCGCTGCTGCCCAGCGGATGGCTGGCTGACCACGGTGTTCGTCAATGGCCAGTGGCACAGAACGGACGACAACCCGGTGCATATGGCGGCCTGCGTGTGGCTGCCCCGCCATGACCAACTCATGGAGATGGCCCAGGTCCCCGGTCGCACGTTCGCGGACAGGGCCCAGGATTTCTTTGACTGGATCAAACGGCCGGAACCCGGAGGAGCCACCCCCCGGTCCCGGTTCGACACCCTGGAGAAAATCTGGCTCGCCTTTGTCATGCGGCACCGGTTCGGGAAATTCTGGTCCGGGTCCCGGTGGGTCGCCACCATAATGGCTTGAAAACATTGCTGAAATAATTTTTCCGCTCCGGAAGGTTTGCGCCGGGAACTCCGGAAGCGATCCCGGAAAATTCAACCTCCCGCCCTACCTTTTTCCGGATTGCCGTGGTATGCTTGTCACTTGCATGGAAAAGGAAATGATCCATAAATGAAACCTGAATCCGTGACGAAAATATTGAAAAAACTTTCAAGAATCCCATAAATCGGGCTTTCCGCGGGTTCTTGAACAAATCTTCGTTTCACCCGGTGGGTGAAAGGATTTTTCGCCCTCCGGGGCGGATTCAGGTGAAAATCCGGGGCACCAGCGGTTTCGGGTCCTCACGCAACTCGTGCGCACATGTATCCCGATACCTGTCGGAGCGGGCATGAAAAAAAAATTTTACGCGGTGGCCAGAGGCCGAAACCCGGGCATATATACGAAATGGTTCGGAGTCGGCGGCGCGCACGAGCAGATAGACGGATACCCCGGGGCGCGTTACAAGGGCTTTGCCAGCCGGGACGAGGCGGCCGCCTGGATGGAGGCGCTGAACTCGGGAACCGGGGGCCGCGCCGCCTCCAAATCCGGCGGTACGCCCCGAAACGGCCCCGGCAAAACCGGGACATCCCCCACCAGGACCTCGCCGGACGACGGCGAAGTCCTGGCCTATACGGACGGCGGATGCATCAGGAATCCGGGCCCGGGGGGATACGGAGTGGTCCTGGTCGCTCCGGACAGTGTCGAGGAGATTTCCGGGGGATTCCGACTCACCACGAACAACCGTATGGAACTGCTGGCCTGTATCGTTGCACTGGAACGCATGCCGGACGGGGTCCGCGCGGAGTTGTATTCGGATTCGCAGTACGTGGTCAACGGCCTCACCAAGGGCTGGGCAAGGCGATGGCGGGAAAAGGGATGGATGCGCACGGCGGACCAGCCAGCCAAGAACGCCGATCTCTGGGCGAGGCTGCTTGAACTGTACGAGGCACGCGACGTGAAAATCCGCTGGGTTCGAGGCCACGCCGGAAACCCGTTGAACGAGCGCTGCGACCAGCTTGCCGGAGCGGCCGCCAGGGGCGGGGATCTGGCGTCGGACACGCGCTTTGAAGAGGCGGTGTCGCGAGGAGAGCCGTTTGCCTGAATCCGCCCCTCCATGCGTAAACGGTCTCCGGTAATAATCCGGCTGAATAACCCGGAATCCACAGCCTGTGAAAAGCCGATGAGGTGCGAGGTGCGCAAATCCGGAAGAGGTCGACGTACTCATGGTGCGCCGCATCGACCGGAGAGCGCCGCGGATCGCGTTTTTCAACGGGCTGGCAACCCGACCGGAGGAGAATCGCGTCCGGTTGGCGGCGGTTTGGTGTGCAACGGGCTGATGACGACGCGGACGATACTGATTCTGGACGATGATCCGGCCCGGGCCGGCGAGACCGGCGAGGTGCTTGCCGGACTGGGATACGAGGTTGCGTCGGTCCCGGACCGCCAGGACGGGGCCCGGGAAGCCCTTGCCAACGGCGGAATCGACGTGGTGCTTGTGAACCTCGGGGCGGGCAACGGCCCGGAGGCGGCAAAAGAAATCCTCGGAGACCGTGGCGCCGCGGTGGTTCTCCTGGGGGCCGGAGAGGATGGCATGCCTGACTTCGGGACGATCCCGCACCACGGCTACGCGGCATGGCCCTGCGCTCCCGGCGAGTTGCGGGCCGTCATCGAGGCGGCGGCCCGTATCGCGGACATGGAACGCCGGCTCGCGGAAACCGAGGCCGGATACCGGGATCTGTATGAGTCCGCGCCCATGGCCCACCTTTCGGTGGACGCCCGCTCCGGTACAGTCATTGTCTGCAATGCCGCGGCCGTTCGCATGTTCGGTTACTCCCGCGATGAGCTTTCGGGCATGCCGGTGCTCGACCTTTTCCTGAACGGGGACGACGCCATGTCCCGGGCCCGTGAGATCGACCATGCATGGCGTTTGGGCAAGGGGGTTCGCAACGTGGAGCTTCCCATGCGTCATGCGGAAGGTCGCCTGGTCTGGGTGAGCCTTTCCGTCCGCCCTGTCCGGGACAGGGCCGCGGAAGTGGTCGAGGGCCGAATGACGGCGGTGGACGTCACTGGCAGCAGGACCGCCAGGGATCGCCTGGACCGCATCAATGAAGCCCTTCTTGGCCTGGGTACCGTTTTTTCGGCGAACATCCGACAACTGAGCGCCCTTGCGGGGGAACTGCTCGACGCGGATTTTGCCTGCCATGTCCGGATGGAAAACCGGGGCCTTCGCACCATGGGTTCATGGCCCGCGCGCCGTCCGGACTCCGGTGTGGAATCCGCCTGCCGCGACTTCGCCGGGGACCTGGTCCGGGATGAAGCCTCGGGAATCCGGGTGAAACAGGAATCGGCCGACGGCGAGGAAAGCGGCCCCGGAGCGTCGGGACGCGCCCTCCGCACATGGGCGGGCGCGCCGGTACGCAATGGGGGAAGGACCGTGGGGGCCCTTTGCGTGGGCTGGCGGCGGGCAAGGGAGCCCGGCGGGGACGACCTCCGCGCACTGGGCATCATCGCCGCCGCCGTGGGCCAGCAGGAGAGGTGGAAACGGGCCGAGGACGCATTGAAGGAAAGCGAGGCCCACTCCCGGGCCCTGGTGGAGAACACGGACCTGGGCATCGCCCTCATGGACACTGAATACACTATCCAGGCGGCCAACAAGGCCCTGGGAAGACTCTTCGGCAAATCCGTAAACCACATGATCGGCCAAAAATGCCACGTCGAATTTTCCGGAAGCCAGGTCCCCTGCTCCGACTGTCCAGGAGCCGGAGCCATGGAAACCGGCGGCACGTGCGATGGGGATTCCGAGTTGGTCCGGGCCGACGGCTCACGCTTTCCCACGGTCAACCGGGCCTTTCCGGTACGGGGCGCGGACGGCCAAATCCGGGGCTTCACCCAGTTCATCGAGGATGTCAGCTCCCGCAGGCTGGTGGAGCAGAAACTCCGCGCACAGGAGGAGTTGTTCTCCAAAATCTTCTATCTCAGCCCCCTGCCCATCGCCATTTCCAGAATGGACACGGGCCGAATCGTGATGGTCAACGAAACCTTTGCCTCGTTCGCGGGCGGATCCACCGGGGACTACATCGGGGAACTGGCCGACGATGTGTGGAGCGACAGGGCGGCCCGAAAAAAAACCGTGCGCGCTCTTCGGGAAAACGGCCCGTTCCAGGGCATGGAACTGTGTTTCTCCACCAGGGACGGCGAGGTCCGACACTGCCTGTTGAGCGCCGAAACCGTGGAAATCGGGGGCGAGATGCACGTCCTGGCCATGGCGGTGGACATCACCGACCGGGTCGAGGCGGAAGACTCCCTGCGCAGGGCCCACCAGCAGCTGAGGGCCATCTTCGACACCTTTCCCGGCGCGGTCAACGTTGTCGACACCGACTACAACGTTCTGGATCTCAGCGAAAGCCTGCGAGACATGTACGACATCCCTGACCGCGGGGAAGCCATAGGCAAAAAATGTTACGCGGTGTACCGGAAACGACAGACCCCCTGCCCGGACTGCAACCTGCCCCGTGTCATGGAAACCGGGAAACTGGCCACCAGGATGGTGGAACCCGACGAGGACCACATTGGCGGCGGGGCCTACAAGTCCTACATGCATCCGGTGAAGGACGATCAGGGCCGGATATGGGGCGCGGTGGAATGCCTCATGGACGTGGCCGACCTCAGGGGCGCCGAGGAACGGGCCCGGGCGGCCCTGGCCGAGAAGGAGGTGCTGATTCGGGAGGTCCACCACCGGGTGAAAAACAACTTTTTGGTCGTGATCGGCCTTTTGGACCTCCAGGCGGCCTATATCGACCACGAGCCCACGCTGGCGATGTACCGGGACATCCAGGAGAGGGTCCGGGCCATGGCCCTGGTGCATCAGCGGCTTTACCAGTCAAGGTCTCTTGCAAGCATCGACTTCGAGGCCTACCTGCACGAGATGACGGGCAACCTGTTCCACATGCACGGCGCCGACCCGGGCCAGGTGGAACTGCGAATCCTGGCCTCCGGGGTGCACCTGTCAGTGGACACCGCCATCCCGTGCGGCATGATCGTGAACGAACTGGTTACCAACGCGCTCAAGTACGCGTTCAAACCCAGGCGGAAGGGAGAGGTCCAGGTGGGGGTGATGTCCACGGGCCCGGTTTACACGCTGTGGGTCGCGGACAACGGCATGGGGCTTCCGCCGGAATTCGACATCGCGCGCACCAACTCCTTTGGACTGCGGCTGGTGAACATCCTCACGAGGCAGCTGGGCGGAAGCCTGCGGCTGGACACCAGCCGGGGGACCCGTGTAACCGTGACGTTTGTGGAAAAGGAAAGGGAAAGGAGCCCGCACCGTTATGGCGAACGAAACGATACTGGTAGTTGAGGACGACGGAATAAGCGGCGCCTATCTTCAAAACGTGCTCATCCGCATGGGTTATGAGGTGCCCGACGTCACGGACACCGGCGAGGGAGCGGTAGCCGCCGCTGGACGTCTGCGGCCCGACCTGGTGCTCATGGACATAGGCCTTGCCGGGGACATGGACGGCGTGGAGGCCGCCGCGAGGATACGGGACGCCTACGACATACCCGTCATCTACCTCACCGCCCTGTCCGACGAGAAAACGCTCCAGGAGGCCAAGGTCACCGAGCCCCACGGATACATCGTCAAACCCTTTCTGGAAAAGATCCTGCACATCACCATCGAAGTGGCCCTGTACAAGAACCAGATGGAAAGCAGAATCAAGGAAAAGGAACGCCAGCTCGCCACCACCCTTTCCAGCATCGGCGACGCCGTTCTGGCGACGGACGCCCGCGGCAGGGTCGCCTTCATGAATCCGGTCGCCGAAATGCTCACCGGCTGGGACATGGCCGACGCGCTGGGCATCGAACTGGAAGCCATCGCGCCGTTTCTGGACGAGAAAACCAGGCAGCCCGTGGAGGCCCTGGACCCCCGGCCCGCGGTGCAGGAAGGCGGCTCCGACGGGTTTGCCGGCGCCCTGGTCCTGGTGAACCGTAACGGTAAGGAGATCCCGGTGGACGTGAACGCCTCTCCCATCCGGGACGAAAAGGACCGGGCCACGGGCGTGGTCATAACTTTCCGCGACACGTCGGAACAGCGCCGCAAGGACCGCCAGTTGCGCCTGTCCGAGTTCGCCCTGGAAAACGCCGTGGAATCCGTTTTCTGGCTCTCGCCCGACGCCAGGATCATCCGGGTGAACAAAAAGGCCTGCGAGTTGCTGGGGTACACCAGGGAAGAGCTTGTGGGCCTGTCCGTGGCGACCATCGATCCCTCGTTCACCTTCGAGGGATGGCGCAGGCTCTTTTCCGAACTGGAGGAAAAGGGCTCCCTGGGTTTTGCCACTGAGCAACGCCACAAGGACGGACACTTGGTTCCCGTGGAAATCAGCATGAGCCACCTCGATTACGACGGACAGGTCTACGTGTGCGCCTTCAGCCGGCTCATCGACGACAGGCTGCGCGCCCATCGGGCCATGGCCGAGACCGAGGCCAGGTATCGCACCCTGTTCGAAAAGGTTCCTGTGGGGCTGGGTCTGGCCTCCCTGGACGGCAGGCTCCTGGACTGCAATCCCGTGATGGTGGATGTCACGGGGTATACCCTGGCCGACATGGAGGGGAAAAACCTGAGGGAGGTGTACGCCAACCCCGAGGAGCGGGACCGGATCGTCGAAACGTTGCGGTCGCAGGGAACCGTGAGGGACTACCAGCTCGACTTCATCGCCGCCGACGGTCGCCTGCGCAACGGACTGATGAACGCCGACATCGTGGAGATAGAGGGAGAACGCCTGACCCTGTTCTCCCTGCGGGACGTGACGGAGACGGTCCGCCGGCGAAGGCAGCTGGAGGACCAGATTGACGAGGGCAGGAGGCTGAACGAGTCCCTGCTGGAGAAACAGGACCTTCTGGCAAGCACCCTGGAAGGGGCCCCTGACGGCGTCCTGGTGGTGGACCCCGACCTGCGCGTATCTCACATGAATTCGGCATTCGTGAACATGTTCGACATCCCTCGGGACATGGAAGAGACCGCGGACGGGGTCGGACTGCTTGGCCATATTGCGCCCGCAACGGCGCAACCGGACGCCTTTCTGACCAGTATCCGGGATGCGATTTCCAGGGTGACGGACAACTCAAGGTCCATCACCCTGGAGGACGGCAGGGTTGTCGAGCAGTTCGCCAGCCCGATTCTGCGGCGCGGGAAGGTCGTGGGATGCACCTGCGGATTCCGTGACGTCACCAGGACGGCGATGCTCCAGGCCAGACTGGTCCAGTCCGAGGGTCTTATCGAAGCAGGAAAGCTGGCCGCTTCCATCGCCCACGAGATCAACTCGCCCATTGCCGGGATCAACCTCCTTCTGGAGGCCATGGAAAGGCATTGCGCGAAGGACCAAAAGGCCCTGGTCAATCTGACCACCATCCGGGAGGCGGTGTTGGACATCAGGACAACGATCCAGGGTTTCATGGACCTGAACAGGCCGGCCAACATCGAAAAGCGGGCCGTACTGCTGAACTCCGTGGTGGAAAAGACGGCCAACCTGGTCCAGGGTTACGCCAAAAAGGCGGGTATCGAACTGGTCCTGGACCTGTCTTCGGAGGACCCCATCGTCATGGGATCCGAACGCCTTTTGAGCCAGATACTTTTGAATCTGCTCAACAACGCGGTGGAAGCCATTTATGGAAATGACGGCCCGGGCAGGGCCTCGAGCGGGGAAATCCGCGTGGCCACGAAGGTGGTCAGTGACAGGGCCCGAATGGTTGTCGTGGATTCCGGTCCGGGCATCCCGGAAGACGACCTGCCCAGGATATTCGATCCCTTTTTCACCAGGAAAAGCCGCACGGGCATGGGCATGGGCGTCGGCCTGTATATAAGCCATGGGATCGCCACCGACCATGGCGGAAGCCTGAACGCGTCGAACATGCCAGGACATGGCGCCCTGTTCGAGTTGGACCTTCCACTCACAAGCGGCGACGGGCGGTGATTCTCAAGCGGAATGCCCGACTTATGGGGTTCTTGAAAGTTGTTTCAATATTTTCGTCACGGATTCAGGTGCGAGCCAAACCCGGCCGAGGTCACCGGTTCTGGCAAACGCCCGACTATTCAAGAGGAAGCCCTGGTTCGTCCCGGTTATCGACATGCTTCCCATAAAGGAAAACTCGTTTCAAAACATACATGTTTTACAGGTCAAAGAGACTGAAATTGCAGCATTTCCATGATTTTGATTCTTTAACCGGCACCCCGCGGGCACGCTCGATGCTTGTCACCGCCCTGGCAGTCCTTGCCCTGGCGCTTGCTCCGGGCTGCGGCTCCCCACAGGTTGTCAACGACATGTCTTCCCTGGGATTCGGCCCCGTCATTGAAAATCCGGGGGAAGAGCCGGCCAAGGACTTCTCCGCCCGTTACTGGAACCGGAAAGCGTTGTCCCTGTTCAACGGAAGGGTGTTCACGGACCCCAACACCGCCCTGGAATGGCTGCAAAAGGCCGTGGACACGGACCCGGACTACGTCATCGCCTGGGTGAACAAGGGCCTTTTGAGGCTTTCCACCGCCCAGGTGGAACTGGCCCTCCAGGATTTCGACCGGGCCGTGGGCCTGGATCCGGAGTACGCGCCCGCGTATTACCATCGCGCCCGGGCCTACGAGGCGCTCAAGTGGTACAAGCTGGCGCTGTACGACCTGGACAAGGTGGTGGAACTGGAAAACCGCGTGCCCGCCATCTACTATCATCGTGGACGCATGCACATCGAACTGGGACATGAGGACGAGGCCATCGCCAATTTCAGCACGACCATCGACATGGACCCGTCCATGACCAAGGCCTACCTGGCGAGGGCCCGGGCCTACCTCGAGAAGGACGAGTACGAAAACGGAATGCGCGACTTCAACGAGGCCATCTCCCTCGAGCCGGACTCCCCCGAAACCCGCATGCAAAAAGCAGCGGCCAACGAAGGGCTGGAGCGCTTCGAGGAGGCCATCGACGATTACTCGGAGACCATCCGTGCGTTTCCCGAGTACGTGCCGGCCTATTTGAAGCGCGCCGAACTGTACGTGGATTCCTTCCGATACGAGGATGCCATGGCCGACGCGGAAAAGGCCCTGGAGTACGAACCGTCCTCCTACCTGGGGCATTATTATCGGGGCGTGGCCCTGCACGAACTGGGGAACTACGAGGAGGCCCGACGGGAATATGTCGCCGCGGTCAGGGTCGCCCCCCGTTTCATCGATGCCGTCATCCGCCTTGGTGACACCTACCTCGAGCTGAACGACTATCGACAGGCCGCGGCATATTATGCCGACGCGGTTCGCCGGTCGCCCCGGAACGCACGAGCCCATTTCAACCTGGGCAACGCATTTGACAGGATGTTCCTGCTGGAAAAGGCCGTGGCGGAGTATTCGGCGGCGCTGGACATCAATCCCTTTTACGCCCGGGCCTATTACAATCGCGGCCTGGTGTACAAAACCCTCGGCCAGCCGGACCTCGCCTGCCAGGACCTGAAAAAGGCCTGCGTGGGAGGCCTGTGCAAGGCCCTGAACGACAACCTTGCCGACGGTTATTGCAGCCCCTGAGAAGTACGGCAAGAGAAGCGGCATGACACGACATCAGCACCGACGGCGTCTCGCGATCCAAAAGGCGTGGCCGGGCCGGGTGAAAATACCCACGGCCGGAAACCCGCATCCTCGTTGCAAATATCGAGGGCCCCGCCCAAAAGCCCTTGAGACGGAGTTTCGAACTCCTGAATCCGTGAGCGGTCTCAGGTGGCGCGGATGCAAGGAAGAGACCTGCCGGCTGTACCAAAGTACGCCGGCCGGGCTCCGACGCCGCAGACGCGCCGCATTAGGCCGCCCCGGAGGGCGAAAAATCCTTTCGCCCACCGGCTGAAACGAAAATTTG
>JBKHBM010000060.1:0-29135 GCA_046542385.1 Desulfatibacillaceae bacterium
CGAATTTCGAGGAACAAGGCGTACTTATGGTACGCCGCACTGACGAGAAATGAAGTGCAACGCCGCAGATCGCGTTTTTCAACAGGCTGTTACACCAACCCTTACACCAGGATGGCGGATGGCAAAGGAAGCCTATACAGCGGAATCCATCGAGGTACTGCGCGGGCTGGAGCCGGTGCGGCGCAGGCCGGGCATGTACACGGACACCACCCGGCCCAACCACCTCGCCCAGGAGGTGATAGACAACGGCGTGGACGAGGCCATCGCGGGCCATGCCACACGGCTGGTGGTCACCCTGCACGAGGACCAGTCCCTCGAGGTGTCGGACAACGGCCGGGGCATGCCCGTGGACACCCACCACGAGGAGGGCATGAGCGGTGTGGAGTTGATCCTGACCAAGCTCCACGCGGGGGCCAAGTTCAGCGACAAGAACTACCGGTTTTCCGGCGGCCTGCACGGGGTAGGCGTGTCCGTGGTGAACGCGTTGTCCGATCGGCTGGAAGTGGAGGTGCGCAGGAATTCCAGGCAGTACAGGATGGCCTTTGCGCGCGGAGTCAGGGTGGAGGACCTTCACGAGTCGGGAACCGTGGGGGTGAAGAATACGGGCACCACCATCCGTTTCTGGCCGGAAGCCTCCTACTTCGATACTCCGAAATTCTCTATACCGAAACTGAAGCACACCCTGCGGGCCAAGGCCGTGCTGTGTCCGGGCCTGTATGTGGAGTTCACGGACAGGAACACCGGGGAAAGCGAGCAGTGGCATTACGAGGCCGGGTTGCGGGATTACCTGGTGGACGCGCTGAACGGACTGGAACGCGTGCCCGAGGAGCCTTTCTGTGGTGACCATGACGGCCCCAACGAGTCCGTGTCCTGGGCTGTGGTGTGGCTGCAAAACGGGGGCGAGGCAGTGGCCGAGAGTTACACCAACCTCATTCCCAACACCCAGGGCGGTACCCACGTGAATGGTTTCCGTTCCGGCCTGCTGGCCTCCCTGCGGGAGTTCTGCGACTTCCGCAAGCTGTTGCCGAGGGGTGTCAAACTGGCCCCGGACGATATCTGGGAGCCGTGCAGTTACGTTCTGTCAGTCAAGTTGCGGGACCCCCAGTTCGCCAGCCAGACCAAGGAGCGGCTCACCTCGCGCCGCGCCGCCGGTTTTGTCTCCGGCGTGATCAAGGACGCCTTCTCCCTGTGGCTCAATCAGCACACCGAGGTGGGCGAGGCCCTGGCCGAGCTTGCCATCGCCCGGGCCCAGAAGCGGCTTCGCACCGCCAAGAAGGTTGCACGCAAGAAGGTGTCCCAGGGGCCGGCCCTGCCCGGCAAACTGGCGGACTGCGTGGGTGAGGACCCCATGCGTGGCGAGTTGTTCCTTGTGGAGGGCGACTCGGCGGGCGGTTCGGCCAAGCAGGCGCGGGACCGGCAGTTCCAGGCGGTGATGCCTCTGCGGGGCAAGATTCTGAATACCTGGGAGGTGGAGTCTTCCATGGTCCTGGGCTCCAAGGAGATCCACGACATCGCCACCGCCATCGGCGTGGACCCGGGCTCCGACGACCTGGAGGGCCTGCGGTACGGCAGGATATGCGTACTCGCGGACGCGGATTCCGACGGCCTGCACATCGCCACGCTGTTGTGCGCGTTGTTTCTGAAGCATTTCCAGCCCCTGGTGGAAGCCGGGCACGTGTATGTGGCCATGCCGCCCCTGTACCGCGTCGACGTGGGCAAACAGGTGCATTACGCCCTGGACGAAGGGGAAAAGAACGCCATCCTGGAAAGGATTGCCCAGGAGAACAAAAAGGCGAAACCGAGCGTGGTCCGTTTCAAGGGTCTGGGCGAGATGAACCCGGTGCAATTGCGGGAAACCACCATGGCGCCGGACACCCGCCGACTGGTGCAGCTCACCCTGGAGCATGGGGAGGCCGCCCAGGGTACCATGGACATGATGCTGGCGAAAAAGCGCACCGCGGACAGGAAGGCGTGGCTGGAGCAGAAGGGTGATCTCGCGGACGTCGAGATTCTGTAGATACATGATATTGCAGGATATGCCGTACATCTGCCCAAGGCCGACCCCGGCGCCGGATACCGTAGGTCCGACAAACGGGCCGAGCGAAGCCGGACCCCACGGGATCGAAACCGGGACGAATGCATGTCGCCCATTCCGGTGTAAGCGCCCCCATCATTCGTCACCCCGGCGAAAGCCGGGGCCCAGGTGCACGGAATACATTGAAGCCAAAGGGTCTGGAGTTCCAGGGACGCGCGGAGGCCGATCCTGAATTCATCTCCGGGGCTGCAAGGGCGTACCTTTGCCCCGGGGTTGAAATCCCGGGCTGACCGCTCCTGCGCCCTTCGGGAGCTGTTTCATGTAAAAGGGACACCAACTATGTCGGGCGCCGGATACCGTAGGCCCGACAAACGGGCCGAGCGAAGCCGGACAACGTAAACAGGCAGTAAGCCGCAATCACACACGACAGGGACGACATGGCACAGGCAACGGAGAGTCTTGACGGCATAGAACGCCTACCTTTCGAGAACTTCACGGAACGCGCGTACCTGGATTACGCCATGTACGTGATCCTGGACCGGGCCCTGCCCCGTCTGGCCGACGGACTCAAACCCGTGCAGCGGAGGATCGTGTACGCCATGTCCGAGCTGGGACTTTCCGCCACCGCCAAGTACAAGAAGTCGGCCCGCACCGTGGGCGACGTGCTGGGCAAGTTCCACCCCCACGGCGACAGCGCCTGCTACGAGGCCATGGTCCACATGGCCCAGCCCTTTGCCTGCCGGTATCCCCTGGTGGACGGCCAGGGCAACTGGGGCGCGGCGGACGATCCCAAGAGCTTCGCGGCCATGCGCTACACCGAGTCCAAGCTGACGCCCTATGCCCAGTTGCTGCTCCAGGAACTGGGCCAGGGCACCGTGGACTGGGTCCCCAACTTCGACGGAACCCTCCGCGAACCCGCCACCCTTCCCGCCAGGGTGCCCAACCTTCTGCTGAATGGCGCCTCCGGCATCGCCGTGGGCATGGCAACCGACATCCCCTCCCACAACCTAAGGGAGGTGGTGGCCGCCTGCGTGGCCATGCTGAAAAACAGCCGCGTCGACCTCGAGGGCATACTCGAACACGTAATGGGGCCGGATTATCCCACGGAAGCGGAGATCATCACCCCCCGCGTCGACATCCGCAAGATGTACGAAACCGGTTCGGGCAGCATCCGCATGCGGGCCAAATGGCACCAGGAAAACGGAGACGTGGTGGTCACCGCCCTGCCGCACCATGTCTCCGGAGCCAAGGTGCTGGAGCAGATCGCGGCGCAGATGCAGGGAAAGAAGCTGCCCATGGTGGCGGATTTGCGTGACGAATCCGACCACGAGGATCCCACCCGATTCGTTATCGTTCCCCGCAGCAACCGCGTGGACGTGGACCAGCTCATGGCCCACCTGTTCGCCACCACGGACCTCGAACAGACATACCGCGTGAACATGAACGTGATCGGCGTGGACGGCAAACCCCGGGTCATGGGACTGCACGGCCTGTTGCGCGAGTGGGTGGAAAACCGCAAGGAGGTGGTGCGCCGCAGGCTCCAGTACCGGCTGGACAAGGTCCTGGACCGGCTCCATGTGCTGGAAGGCTTCATCATAGCCTTTCTGAATATCGACGAGGTCATCCACATCATCCGCACCGAGGACGAGCCAAAGCCCGTGCTCATGGAGCGATTCGGCCTCTCGGACCGCCAGGCGGACGCCGTGCTGGACCTGAAACTGCGGCATCTCGCCAAACTGGAGGAGATGAAGATCCGGGGCGAGCAGGCGGAACTGGAAAAGGAACGCGAGTACCTGGAACAGATCCTGGGCAGCGACAAGCGGCTGCGCAACCTCATGGTCAGGGAGATGGAGGCCGACGCCGAGAAGTACGGCGACGACCGGCGTTCGCCCATCGTGGAACGGGAGCAGGCCCAGGCCCTGGCCGAGGAGGTGATCGTCCCCACCGAGCCGGTCACCGTGGTCCTCTCGAAAAAGGGATGGGCCCGGGCAGCCAAGGGGCACGACGTGGAGCCGGACAAGCTCCACTACAAGGCCGGAGACCGGCTGTTGTGCTTCGCGCATGGCAAGAGTACGCAGATGGCGGTGTTCATGGACACCACGGGCCGTTCCTACAGCGTCCCGGCGCATACCCTCCCGTCGGCCCGCAGTCAGGGCGAACCCCTCACGGGGCGGCTGGCCCTGCCCAACGGCGCGTCGTTTACATGCGTACTCATGGGGGAACAGGACAGGCGCCTGTTGTTCGCCAGCGACGCGGGATACGGGTTCGTGGGCAGGCTGGGTGAACTGCTCACCAAGAACCGGGCCGGCAAGGTCGTCCTGACGCTGCCCCCCAATGCACAGCCACTGGCGCCCGTGCCCGTGGTCAACCCGGACTCGGACCTCCTGGTGGCCGTCACCAGCGAGGGACGCATGCTCATTTTCCCGGTGAGCGACCTGCCCGAGCTGGCCAAGGGCAAGGGCAACAAGATCATCCAGATACCACCGGCCCGCGCCAAGGCCCGGGAGGAACTGCTGGTTCTTCTGCACCTGCACCCCGCGGACAAGGCCCTGCGCCTGCACGCGGGACGCCGCTACCTCAACTACAAGCCCGAGCACCTGGACCACTACAAGGGAAACCGGGGCCGCCGAGGCCTGTTTCTGCCCCGGGGCTTTCGCAGGGTGGACAGCATCGAGGTGCTGGACGAGGCGCAGGGCAACGAGTTGTAGCCTGATGGCGGGGTCCGTTTTTCCGGGAACGGGGAGCAGGAGCATGTATCCCTTGCCGGTTGGTCCGGACCCGCCTTCCCCGTAACGGCCCGTCTTCCCGCATTCTCCCGGAAAAATACTGGTTTCACCCCATTGAAGGGGGTGAAACCGCCCTCTATTCTGGCATTCGGTGCGGGGAGGCATCGGAGCAAAGCGCCGGGCAGGCCCTTTTCGCCGCACTGACCGGGCCGGGTTCACGCCGTCCGCACCATCCGCACATGGCACCGCGCACATCATCCACCGCTCCAGTTCCACGGGGGATCCTCATGGCGGAACAGCCGAAACCAAACGACGAGACTCCGGACAAACAGGGCGAGGAAGGATGGTTCCACCTGGACGTCCACCCCCAGGTGTTTTTCATTTCCGCCGGCCTGATCATCTTCTTCGTTGTCGCCACCATCGTATTCCAGCAGTATGTAGGCAATGTTTTCCAGCAGATGCAGACGGCGATTTCCAGTTACGCCGGCTGGTTCTTCATCTGGTGCGTGAACATCGTGCTGGTATTCACACTGGTTCTGCTGGCCGGAAGGTTCGGGGACATCCGCCTGGGAGGCCCGGACGCCCTTCCCGAGTTCACCACCAAGGGCTGGTTTGCAATGCTCTTTTCGGCGGGCATGGGCATCGGCCTGTTATTTTATGGAGTGGCGGAGCCCATGTTCCACTACGTGGCCAACCCGCTTACCGAGCCGGGCACCACCGAGGCCGCGCGCCGGGCCATGGACATAACCTTTCTGCACTGGGGGCTGCATCCCTGGGCCATTTATTCAATGGTAGGGCTGTCCCTGGCATTCTTCTCCTTCAACAAGGGCCTGCCCCTGTCCATACGCACCTCCTTTTACCCCATCTTCGGTGAGCGCATTTACGGATGGCCGGGGAACCTGGTCGACATCCTGGCCACGGTGGCGACGCTTTTCGGGGTCGCCACGTCCCTGGGTCTGGGGGTACAGCAGGTGAACGCCGGGTTGGATCACCTGCTGGGCATAGGGCAGTCCGCGAAGATCCAGGTGGTGCTCATCGCCTGCATCACCGCCGTGGCCGCCTGGTCCGTGGTCAAGGGCCTGGACAAGGGAATTCGTCGCCTCAGTGAATTGAACATTTCCTTCGCGGCCCTGCTTGCCCTGTTCGTGCTGCTGGTGGGGCCGACCGTCTTCATCATGGACGCCCTGCTTGAAAACATCGGGTACTACATTCAGCACCTGCCACAGTTGAGTACGTGGAACGAAACGTACGAGCAGACCCAATGGCAGCAGGGCTGGACCATATTTTACTGGTCGTGGTGGATCGCGTGGTCGCCCTTCGTCGGCATGTTCATCGCCAGGGTGTCCCACGGCAGGACCATCAGGCAATTCATCCTGGGGGTCATGCTGGTGCCCACGTTCGTCACGTTTTTGTGGATCACCATTTTCGGGAACACGGCGCTGTACATAGAGATGTTCGGTTCAGGGGACATCGCCAAAGTGGTGCAGGAAAACATCCCGGTTTCCCTGTTCGTGCTCATGGAGAAATTCCCGTTGAGCGTACTTACCTCGGGACTGTCCATCGTGGTGATTATCACCTTCTTCGTCACCTCCTCGGACTCCGGGTCCATGGTCATCGACATCATCACCTCCGGCGGCAATCCCAATCCCCCGGTGCTGTCCCGGCTGTTCTGGGCCATCCTGGAAGGGGCCGTCGCCTCGGCGCTGCTTCTGGGCGGCGGGCTGGTCGCCCTTCAGACGGCGACCATCACCACGGGCCTGCCCTTTGCCTTGGTGCTCCTGGGTATGTGTTACGCCCTGTACAAAGGGCTGCATGAATACGCGTCGCCCAAGGAGTTCACCCTGGGGCATCGGGAGGTCAAGGAGTTCAAGATCAAGACCCGTCCGCCGCTGGACAAGAGGTTCGGTCGTAAGCGGATGTGGTAACCAACCAATATCAAGGAGGAAACCGTGCGTACTCGAAACCCGCGGACCGTTGCATGCCTGGTGGCCGCCGTCACATTGCTGCTGGCCGCCACCGTGGCGGGGAGCGCCGTCCGGCCCGGGAAGGTTCTGAGGCTGGCCCATGCGGAGTGGTCCTCCTCGGTGGCTTCGGCAAACCTGGCCAAGGCCGTGCTGGAGCGGAAGCTGGGAATCCGGTGCGAACTGGTCCCGATGACGGCGGACCTGATGTGGGAGTCCGTGGCGCGCAAAGACGCCGACGCCATGCTGTCCGCGTGGCTGCCGGACACTCATTCCCTTTACCACGAACAGTACGCTGACGGCATGGTGGACCTGGGCCCCAATCTCGACGGCACCAGGACCGGACTGGTGGTGCCTGACGTGACCCTGGGGAGGCTGACCGCGGGTACCGGCATCCGTAACCAGCCGTATATCGATATCGATTCCATACCCGAGATGCGGGACAAGGCCGCGAAATTCGAGCACCGGATCGTCGGAATTGAGCCGCAGGCAGGCATCATGTACAGGACGCGCGAGGCAATGGACGTTTACGGCCTGGACGATTACCGACTGGTGGAAAGCAGCGAGGTGGCCATGACGGCGGAGTTGTCCAATGCGATCCGTCACCAGAAATGGATAGTGGTGACGGGCTGGCTTCCCCACTGGAGCTTTGCAAGGTGGAGCCTCAAGTTTCTGGACGACCCCAGAAACGTCTACGGAGACCGGGGCCGGATCCATACGTTTGCGCGTCCGGGACTGAAAGGTGACAATCCTGAGGCATGGCGCTTCCTGGATCGTTTCCACTGGGAACCCGAGGACATGGGCCAGTTGATGCTGTGGATTCACGAGGACGGGGGCCGTTTCCCCTACGAGAAGGCATTGCGCTGGATTCGCGTCAACCCGGACAAGGTCGCCGAGTGGATCGAGTGAGCACAACACCACAACATCAGAGGATCACGGGGTCTTTCAATGCTGCAGAACATACACTACCAGTACAGGAATGCGTGCATGATGCTTTTCCAGCGGGAGGCCGAACTGGTCGGGTTCCAGGGAACGGCCTTTCTCATACATGGGGACGGCTACCTGCTGACCGCCGCCCATCTCATAACGGCCAACCAACAACTGATGGTGGCACCGGTGGAGGAGGTTTCCGGGTTCACGCCCATACACACGGACACCGTTGCTCCCATCGAGGTGGAGGTGGCGCGTATCGACTGGCAACGTGATCTCGCCCTTCTCCGGTTTATCCAGGAGATCGACGTCACCATGCCTGACCATGTCATGGGCGTGCCGGAGGATATCCCGGTGGGAGCCTCCGTGGCCTGCATGGGATTTCCCTTTGGCCACTACAGCATATACAACCAGCTCATCAAGCAGGCCGTGGTATGCTCCAAAATTTCGTCCGGCAACGAAACCAGGCTGTTCCTGTTCGACACAATGGTGCACGACGGTACGCGGGGCGGGCCGCTGATCAACGTCCATGACGGAAGGATCATAGGAGTGGTGGGCGGCAGGTTCAGCCCCCAGGAAATCGTCCACGAACATCTCCGCAAAACGGAGATGCCAATACGGACCCACATTTCCTATGCCATTTCCCTGGAGCACGCGGAGGCCCTCATGGAGCAGGAAGGCTTGAGCCTGGGCATTGAAATCGTGCAGGCGTGAGGCGTCGGCGCAACCCGTGAAAGTGCGCCATACGAAAAAATCAGGCCCCGGAGGACATACGCTTCCGGGGCCTGTTACATTTTTGTTACGATTTTTCGTCCATTATGCAGGAAATTACCGCGGGTGCGGGCTCCGTCACGGCCCATGCGGGGAATCGGGCCGGTTATCCGCGGCGTTCTTTGTCCACTTTTACCGGTACGGGGGCAGGGAACAGTTCCCTTGCGGTGTTCACCACCTCGTACGCCAGCAAGATCAGGGCCGCGCCCAGGCCGGCGGGGAGAAGCCACGTCCGGCTTGCATTCAGAATGTCCACCAACAGATCCATGATGTTCTCCTCTCTGCTGTTCGGGAACGGTCGCCATCTCGCGAATGACCTGCTTCAGCTGCGTACCGACGGCTCGATGCACTTCCGTCCGTTCCCATACACAAACAATATAAGCACGTTTTGTGCCATTTCAAATGGTTGCGGAAAGTCACCGGAGGGGGATGAGTTCAACGCCCAGTCCGAGATCGCGCTGGGTAACGTACCTTTTTGAAAGGTCCACGGCCAGAAACGTGCCGGTGTCCCGGGCGCCGTGGCTGGGCGCAATGATCACCCGATCCCGGGCAACCGTGCCGACCCCGCGCACCGGGTCGTATTGGCCCTCCAGCTTTGAACCGAACAGATGCGGGGCTGTATGTCCGTTGACCAGCAATTCGCCGTCGACGCTGTGGAGGAAGTTGGAGCCGCTGCCCCTGCGTTCCCAGAGGGTGTCGAATACGCGATTGGTGGAGTCGATGCGGGGGTAGCTCGCGTGGGTTATGATGATGCCGTTGGCGCACACGGCCAGATAGGGAAGATCCCGCAGGTAATCCGCGGCCTGGCGGGTGATGCGGTCAATGTAGTTGAACTGGCTCACGTAGCCCAGCAGGGACAGCCCGTTGCTCTTTGAAAGGGCCTTCCGGTTGTCCTTTTCAAATTGCAGGCGGCGTGTAAAGTCCTGGTGGCGGATGTAGAAGTTGAAATCCGCCCTGGGCATCACGAAATCCCTTTTGTGTACCAGGGTGTCATACAGGGACAACACGGCTTCCTCGTGGTTGCCCGCCAGAACCACCAGCCGGTCCGCCCTCCCGGTTTCCGCCAGTTCCGCGCGCATGCGCAGCAGGTCGTCCATGATCCTGGCGTCGCCTTCGGCTTCGGAATGCCCTGCCTTGTAGTCCACCAGGTCGCCGTTGAGCACAACCCGCACGTCCGCCCCTTCCCTGATGCGCTCAAAAGCCCTGGTCTTTTTGAAAAAGGCCTTGAAATCCGTATGGTTGGCGTGAAAATCGTTGGCCACGTACAGAGTGCCGGAAGCGGGCAGGGTGACGATTTTTTCAGGAGGCAGAAGGTCCCGGATGTTTGTCTTCTGGATGGCGGCCAGCACGGGCGCCACCCTTGGCCATGTGCCGGCGGCTACCGCGCCCTTGAACAGCAGGCCCATGCATTCCCTTCTGGTCATTCCGTCCAGAATCATATCCGGAATACTCCATTTTCCTGGAAGAACATGAGGAGGAGGTTTTTGCCACCCGTATGACAGAATCTCACCGGGGACTGGAAATGTCAAGCCCGCGCGGGCCCCGTGTGAAAAATTTCATACACATTTTCAGCTGGTTGCGTCTTCCCGGTTTCCGATCAGGTAAAACGGCGAACGTGGTTGCGCAATGATGGAAAATGTTCCCACCTCCCGCTCCCTCCGGGGGGGGGTCGGGGGTGATGCAGGGAGACGGGAAATGGGAACACTGCTCTACACAGGCAGAAAGCATGCCAAAATAGGAATGATTCGCAAATAGAGGTTTGGAGCCTAAAATCCCGCTCCATTCACAGAATAACCGGCCACGGCCTTGCTTTGCGTGACATGTCGCGCAGTAAAGTCCTGAATTCGGGACGAGCCGCGTCCCGGATTCTGTTGAACAGCACACAAATGTCGCATTGCATCACCGAAATGTCGAAATACCGGAATGATCATCTCACCGAGGACGGATACCTCCGGCCAAACCGTTCCAGGATCTCCGCGAGATCCGGGGGCAGACGTTTGCCGACCTCTTCGGCCACCGCCGCGGGCACGCCGCCGTAAAAAGGTTGGGCCACGGCGCCGGCGACGCAGGCCTGGGTGTCCGCATCCCCGCCCAGTGACACGGCGTTGCGTAGCGCGCCCTCGAAGTCGTCGGATTCCAAAAACGCGATCAGGGCCTCGGGGACGGATCCCTGGCAGGACACGTCGAAGCCGTATCCCGGCCGGATATGGTCCAGGCTCCGGGACATGTCGTAGCCAAAGCGTTCGGACACCTCCCGGCGGATGCCGTCCTTGTCGGCGCCCTGCCGGGCCATCAGCACGGCCAGTGCCACGGCCTGCGCTCCCTTGATTCCCTCGGGATGGTCGTGGGTCACCTCGGCACTCCTCTTTGCCTGTTCCAGCACCTCGTCCACCGTGTCCCAGGCATGTCCCACGGCGGAGACCCGCATGGCCGAGCCATTGCCCCAACTGTTGTAGGACCCCATGGACTCGTCGGCCAGCCAGCGTATGAAGGTGCCGCCGTATCCCGCGCGGGGATGCCGTTGTCCGAATTCCCGGAGGGCCGATGCGTAATCCCGGTCTTCAAGGATGGCGTGGCCCACGGCCACTGTCAGAACCGAGTCGTCCGTGTACCGGGAGTGGTTCAGGAAAAGCGGGAAATCCGTGGTCTTGACGGGCCGGCCTTCGTACACCGAACCCACCATGTCGCCAGCTATGGCGCCCAGCATGGGAAAACTCCTTTGGCGGGGGATATGGCAACCATAAAAAAGCGTGGGAAGTCTTCAAAAAACCGGGAAAACCGTGTATGTTTTCGACCGTAAACACGGCGTGAACCCCCGGGTTTCCGGGCCGCGCCCCTTGCTCCGGGGCCGGTCGGCCGCCTGGGTGGCGAGGCCGCTCGCCGATCCCGGCGCCACCCTGTCCGATGACCCACGTGGAGTCCATGAGCGGATCATACCATAAAAAGAGCCGGATCGACGCCTCCTTCATGGCCGGACTCTCCGGCGTCACCCACGTAAGCCGTTATGAAATACAGCGCAAGCTGGGACAGGGGGCCGCGGGGGTCGTGTATCTTGCCAGGGACCCCTACATCAAGCGCAAGGTGGCCATCAAGATAGCCCGCCCGGAAAACCGCGCCGCCAGGGAGCGTTTTTTCGTGGAGGCCCAGAGCGCGGGCAGTCTCAACCATCCGAACATTGTTTCCGTGCATGACGTGGGCGAACACAACGAGTTCTGCTACCTCACCATGGAGTACGTGGAGGGGGAGACCCTGGAGGAGTACTGCCACAAGGGTAATCTGATGCCGCTCAAGCAGTGCATCGAGACGGTTTTCAGCACCTGCATAGCCCTGGATTACGCGCATGAGCAGGACGTGATCCACCGGGACGTGAAGCCGTCCAACATCATGCTGAACCGGGCGGGCGCGGCCAAGATCATGGATTTCGGCATCGCCCAGATGACGGGGCAGACCACGGAGGCCGGCCTGTGGGGCACTCCCGGGTACATGGCGCCGGAACAGGCGCGGAACGAGCCCCCCACGGGACGTAGCGACATCTTCTCCCTGGGCAGCGTGCTGTACGAGCTGCTGGCCGGTGAACCGGCCTTTGCCGGGGACAACGAGTACTCCATCATATACAAGGTGACCAGCGAGGAGCCCAGGCCCCTTTCCGGTATCCGGCCGGATCTGCCCTCCCTGTTGCCCGGCATCGTTGCCAGGGCCATGGCCAAGGACATGGACAGGCGTTACCAGACGTGCCTGGAATTCGCCTACGAGTTGCGGATGGTTCTGCGGACCCTCACGGACGAGAAGACCGGCACCATGGACGACGTCATCGACTATGTGAACGGCGTGTCCTTTTTCCGGAATTTCGCGCGGGACCAGGTGAGCCATCTGGTGCGCGCCGGCGATATCCTCAAGGCGGAAAAGGGCCGGGTGATCCTGTCCGAGGGGGAGGTGGACGACACCTTTTACGTCCTGCTGGGAGGCACGGCCGCCATTGCCAAGGGCGGAAAAACCATTGCCAGGGTCCAGGCCGGGGAGGTATTCGGCGAAATGGCCTACATCGCGGGTCAGGCCCGGATCGCGTCCGTGGTGGCGGAAACGGACTGCATGCTGTTGCGCATCAGCGCAACGCTGCTGGACCGGGCACCCAAGGGCATCCAGCTGCTGTTTTTCAAAAACTTCGCCACGACCCTGGTGCAGCGGCTGTCCAAGAAAACAGGTCCATCGGACGCCAATGTCGCGGGGCGGATACAGGGAGAATGAACATGCGGGTTCTGGGAATATACGGAAGCCCCCGGAAGGGCGGCAACACGGACATCCTGCTGGACACGGTGCTGGAAGCGGCGGCCGGGGCCGGCGCGGAAACGGACGCCATATACGCCAGAAAACTGCGGATCTCGGGCTGCGTGGAGTGCAACAAGTGCGACGAGACCGGGCAGTGCGTGATAGACGATGCCATGCAGGATATCTATCCGCGCCTTTCGGCGGCGGACGCCATTGTCATGTCCGCGCCCATCTTCTTCTACAACGTGCCCGGCCAGTTGAAGCTGCTGATCGACCGGGTGCAGCCCATGTGGGCGCGCAGGGTTCTGGAGGGCAAGACACCGGGGCAGGGCCATTCCTCCGGTCAGGGCTATCTCATCGCCGTTGGCGCCACCAGGGGCAAAAACCTGTTTGAGGGTACGGAGCTTACCGCCAAGTACTTCTACGATGCCCTGGACATGGAGTACAAGGGCGGGCTGTTTTACCGCAAGGTGGAGACGAAGGGGGAAATCCGCGAACATCCCGACGCCCTGCGTGAGGCTGGCGAGCTGGGACGGAGAATTGTCCAGGGAAAGAAGTAACGCCCGGGCATATCAGCCTGTTGAAAAACGCGATCTGCGGCGTTGCGCTTCACTTCTCATCAGTGCGGCGTACCTCAAGTACGCCTTATTACTCGAAATTCGCGCGCCTTGCATCTCATCGTTTTTGAACAGGCTGAAGATTTCGAGTTTTTCAACGCGCTGATATGGATCCCCTGGTTTCCGCAGGCGCGAATGTGCGATGGACTACGGCAGGCCTTGGACAGGGCTGCGCCACTCCGGATTGTTCACGAGTTCGGCGGAGGTCATCCCGGCATTCGTCCCGGTGCGCGGACCCTGTCCGTTCCCGGCCGCGCGTTGAGGGAAATGCCCGTTCGCACCACTTCCCCGTTTTGCCAAATTCGCGAATATCTCCTTTTCCATCGGCACCTTGCATTTTCCCGCTTTGGATTTATAGTGTGATACAGGCCGGCCGTACGTGGGAGCGGATCGCCGCCAAGGGTGAGGCCGGTTTTTCACCTGAATCCCGGAGTTGGGTCACGGCTCGTTGATTTTTTCACGGGTTCGGGTTTCAAATAACAATCAGGAGTAAACCGGGTCCGGCGCATTGGGCGCGGCCGGTTTGAAAAGGTATGCCCGGGACATGAGCAATCATGGTGAAAAGCGTCCTGACAAGGACAAAGTGGAAAAGGAATTGAGCGACTTTCTATCGAAAAAATTCGGTGACCGCGTGAAGATCGTTTCTCCCCATACGCTGGCCGACGAGATGGGCGAGCGGACGGACAGGACCGGAGGGCATTTCGGGAACGTGGACTTTTCCCTCAAGCCCGAGGATCTCACCGCCTACCTGGACCAGTACATCGTAAAGCAGGAGGAGGCCAAATCCGTTCTGGCCACCAAGATCTGCACCCATTACAATCGCGTACGCAGGGCCATGGACGCCGGAAACCACGATCCCGAGATCGTGGGCGGCATCAAGAACAACGTCCTGCTCCTGGGTCCCACCGGTGTGGGAAAGACGTACATGATCAAGCTGGTCGCCCGGCGAATCGGCGTGCCCTTTGTCAAGGGCGACGCCACCAAGTTTTCCGAGACCGGATACGTCGGCGGCGACGTGGAGGACCTGGTCAGGGACCTCGTCCGCGAGGCGGAGGACGACGTGGATCTCGCCCAGTACGGCATCATCTACATCGACGAAATTGACAAGATAGCGTCCTCCGGGAACGTTTTCGGGGCCGACGTGTCCCGTTCCGGCGTGCAGAGGGCTCTGCTCAAGCCCATGGAGGAGACCGAGGTCGACCTGAAGGTGCCGCACGACCCGGTTTCCATGATCCAGGAAATCGAGCGGTACCGGAAGACGGGCAAGAAGGACAAGGGCCGTATCAACACCAAAAACATCCTGTTCATCATGAGCGGCGCGTTCTCCGACCTTCCGGACATCATCCGGAAAAGGGTGAGCACCCAGGGCATCGGTTTCGGCGCCCAGGTTTCCACGGCGCGGGAGGACGCCGAGGTCATGGGGTTGATCCAGGCCCAGGATCTGGTGCGCTACGGCTTCGAGTCCGAATTCATCGGCAGGTTGCCCGTGATCGCCGTGCTGCAGCCCCTTTCCGAGGACGATCTGTACGACATTCTCAAAAACCCCAACAACCCGATCGTGCTGAGCAAAAAGCTGGATTTCGCCTCCTACGGCATCGACATACGCTTTTCGGATGAGGCGCTCCGGCTGGTGGCGAAAGAGGCCGCCAAGGCCAATACAGGGGCACGCGGGCTCGTGGGAGCCATGGAAAAGGTGCTTCTGCCCTATGAGAAACGGCTTCCCTCCACCAAGGTCAAGCGGTTCGCGGTGACCGCTGAAACAGCCGGCGACCCCAATGCTAAGGCACGGCTGGAAAACCCGTCGCATCCCTCCTGGAACGAGGACTACCGGAGAGTTCTGGCCGAGGAAACGGAGCGGATTCGCCGGTACATTTCAGACAACCTGTCCATGCTGAGCGACCGGTTCGATTTGAAGCTCACGCCGTCGCGCATCGATCTTGCCGCTTCGCTGTACGTGAACGACACCACGGACGTGCGTTCCGTGCTGAAGCGCATCCGGGAGGATTACGGAAAGGTCAAGAAGCTGGAGGTACGGTTTTTCCAGGACCAGGACGTGAACATCGTGCTGGAGGAAGACGCCGTGGATCACGTGATCAGGGAGTACGGCGACCGTCGCCAGGGCGTGGAGGCCTTTTACGACGAGTTGATCCGCAGCTTCGAGTACGGACTCAAGCTGATCCGGGAAAAAACCGGGAGAAACCGTTTCTTCCTCACCCGGGAGGCCCTGCAGGACCCGGAGGCGTTTTTGAGCGACCTGGTGAAAAGGTCTCTTATGGACACCGAAGGCGAACAGGGGTAAACACGGACATGCCGGGTCACCCGGCTGGCCGGGTATCGACAATCAGGGGCCGGGGCCTTCGCGGGTTCCGGCTTGCGCATATTCATCAGGGGGAGGCCCCACTTCCCGAACCATCAAAGGATCGCCCATGATAGGTATCTCCAAATTGTACTGCGGCACGGTTGAGCCTTCCGACGCTCTCCGGTACGGTCGTCACTCCAGGGATCTGCCGTCCCATCTGTTGCAGTTTTCCGAGGACAAACGGCCGGTGGTGGTGTGGAACATGACCCGCCGCTGCAATCTCAGGTGCGTGCACTGCTATGCCCACGCCAGGACCAAGGCCGGGGAGAACGAGCTTTCCACCGGAGAGGGCAAGGCCCTGATCGACGACCTGTCGGCCTACGGCTCACCGGTCATGCTGTTTTCCGGCGGCGAACCCCTGATGCGCGAAGACCTTCCGGAACTGGCCGAATATGCCGTCTCGAAAGGAATGCGGGCCGTCATCTCCACCAACGGCACACTGATCACCCCGGAGAAGGCGAAAATCCTCAAGGACATCGGGCTGTCCTACGTGGGCATCAGCCTGGACGGCATGCGGGACATCAATGACAGGTTCCGGGGCGTGTCCGGCGCTTTCGATCAGGCCCTGGAGGGCATCCGCAACTGCCAGACGGCCGGCATCAAGGTGGGGCTGCGGTTTACGGTGAACAAGATCAATGCCACGGAGATTCCGGCGATCTTCGATCTGTTGGAAGAGTACGACGTGCCACGGGTCTGCTTTTACCACCTGGTTTACGCGGGCCGCGGCTCCAGGCTGGTGGAGGAGGATCTCACGCACCAGGAGACCCGGCAGGTGTTGGACCTCATCATGGACCGCACCAGGGACCTGCACGACCGCGGCAAGCCCAAGGAGGTCCTGACCGTGGACAACCACGCGGACGGGCCTTACGTGTACCTTCGTCTCCTGCGTGAGGACCCGGAGCGGGCCGCCAAGGTGCTGGAGCTTCTCGAGTGGAACGAGGGCAACAACTCGGGCCGGGGCATCGGTTGCGTGAGCTGGGACGGCGACGTTTACGCGGACCAGTTCTGGCGGCATTACAGCTTCGGCAATGTTCGTGAACGGCCCTTTTCCGAGATATGGACCGATTTGTCCCACCCGGTGATGGCCAGGCTCAAGGAAAAGAAGAAATACGTGGGCGGTCGCTGCGCCGAGTGCAAGTGGCTGGACGTATGCGGAGGGAATTTCCGGGTCCGCGCCGAGGCGGTATACGATGACCTGTGGGCGCCTGATCCGGCGTGTTACCTGACCGACGACGAGATCGGCCTCGGCAGGGGCCCGGCTGCGTAATCTCCACGCCCGCGACCCCGTGTCATATTTGTCGGACAACTCCCGCGCGGGGATCGGCGGCGGTCGGTCCCCGCGCGCTGTTTGACTCTTCGCGCGTATTTGGGAAGGTACGAATACCGCGTTGACTTGCGCGGTGTGGTCCGGAAGTAAACAGCCAGTTCCCAATCCATAAGGAAAGAGTGTGTCCTGATGCCCAAGGAGATCACCCACTGGGTGCTGGCGGAACGGGTGGCCGAAAAGCTGCCGCCGGGATTCGCCCAAAGCACCATCCGTAAGCATTTTCACCTGTACCTCCTGGGATCCGTGGCTCTGGATACCCCTTTCTACACTCTGGTGGGGCGCTACACCGAGACGTTCACCACCCTGGCCGAACGCCTGCACTCCAGGTGGGGTGAAGACAGCTTCGAACCCGTTCGCGACGTGCTGGAACATTACGGCAACCAGGTGAGCGACGCGGCCTGGGCGTTCCTGTTCGGCCTGCTCACCCACATCATGGCCGACGCCGTCCACCATCCCGTCGTCATGTACTACAGCGGTTGCCCCCACGACATGCCTCCGGGGCTGAAGACGTCCAGTCTGTGCCGTCATCGCATACTGGAAGGCTATCTCGACCTCTACCACCTGAAGCAACGGCCCCATGCCGCGAAATGGACCTTCCTGTCCCTGTTGCGTCGCAAGGAAATCGGCTCCGTGGATTTCTACCGGCTCATGTCCGTCCTGTATTTCGGCAGGCCCGGCGTCTACTTCCCCCACGTGCGCATGGCGTTTGCCAGCCACGCGCTGTTCCACCGGATTTTCCAGAAGCGCCACCTGTTTCCCCTGATCCGGCACGGAAACCGCGTTATGGGAGGCAAGTGGTGGCACGTCGAGGCCCTGTTCAATCCCAATGGGAAAAAGGAGATCGCGAGGGGCCTGTACAGCGCACCTATTCCATATCGGCATCCGGTGACGGGAAGGCGGGACGAGAAAACCATGGAGCAACTGGCCCGCCGCAGCGTGGCCTCCAGCCTGTCGCTCATCCTGCAGGTGGAACGGGGGCTGGAAGCCGGTGACGTGGCCGACTACTTCGCTTCCGTGCGCGGGCCTTCCCCGGAAAACGGTCTGGTGGGAGTGCCCACGCGGGAGATGGCGTACCACGACCTGGAAACGAATCTGAGCGAGATCATGGGCGTGGAACCGAGGTTGTGCGATGAATAGAACGGCGTAATGGCGTGTGGATGCATGTCACTTTGGCGCTCGGTGTTGCTCTCCTTCTAGGGCGGGGGCCCTTGCCGCCGGCGTGACCGGAGCGGGTTCCGGCGGCGCCGTGGCCGGGCAGGAGATTGTGTCGATCCCGTGTCTTTTGCGTATCCGTTCCACGGTTCCGCTTTTCCGGTGCTTGGCCAGCGCGGAGTCGAAGCCCTGGATCAGCACGTGGGCCGCCGGGTATCGTTTTCCGGCCATGAGATGCAGGGTGGACACGTTCACCGGATTTTCCGAAGCCGTGAACTTCTCCACCTCATCGGGGTAGTTCTTCCGTACCAGCCACCAGCCCATCAATTCGTCCATGATGGTGACGTCCACCCGCCCCTGCCGCAGCTTGGCCAGGTTGATGGCGTCCGACGTCACGTATTCCACGTCCAGACCGGCTTCGGCGAACGGGGTTTCATACCAGTAGCCCAGTACGCCGCCCACGGTAAGATCCTTCAGGCTCTGTACGCCCTGGTACCGGTAGTTTGGGGCCAGCCGGCTTTCGAGGTAAAAGAGTCGCCCCGTGGAGGTGTGCACGGGTTTTGAGAAAAAGAACTCGTCCGAGCGGGGGATTGTGCGCACGTAGGGAAAAGCGGCGAACACGTCCGAGTTTCGCACGGCTTCCTCCGCGCGCTTCCAGGGAAGGAACACGAATTTCGGTGCAATGCCCATGGAGCGGAAACAACTGTCCAGGACCTCGATGAGAAATCCATGGCCCGGGACATCGGGCTGCACGTACGGGGGCCATTCCCCGGTGGCGATGACCAGTTCCAGGGACGCTTCGGGTTTCTCCGCGCTCATGGAGGCCACCGGGACCAGTATCGTGGCGGCCAGCGCGAACAGGATGACGCATGTACGGATCATACGTTCTGGCATTTTCCGTTGTCGCCGGGTTCGGGTGCATTCGACATTCGTTCGGAAAGGGACTTGTTCAGTATGGCGGATGCCAGGGGAAAAGGCAAGCACCGGGGGGCGACCGCGTGCGGGTATCATGCGGAGTGGCTGGAACGCATGAAGGTTCCGGCCGCGAGCGCGACCCGGCGTCAGGCGGCCGCGCCGGTAGTCGTTTCTTCCGTGGAAACAGTCGTGCGCCGTACTTCCAGCATGTTCGCGGGGCGGCCGTTTTCGGCAAGCCATCGGCCCGCCACGCACAATCCCGCTGCCGCTGCCGCGTAGTCCAGGATTTCGGGTAGGGAAATGCGGCCGGCGAACTGTCCCAGGTGGGGGCCGGTGAGCATGATCACGTCGGCCTCGCCCCTGGTGTGGGGTTCGGCGACGTCGCGGCTTGCCAGGAAAGCCTCGAACTGCTGGTCGGTCATGTTCTGCTGGTCCGTCACCCGCAGGATTTCCTCCATGTGCCGGTCGACACCCATCTGGTCCACCATGGCCTCGACAAGAGGTTCCAGATCCCAGTTCAGCCCGGCGGGGCGGGGCGCGCCGGCGAATCCTTCATGATACGCGTCGAACACCATCCGGGCAATGTCCCTGAACAGCCGGAGGTCAAACAGGTCACGGGCGTCCACGGGGTTGCCCGCGGAATCCACGCCGACGCGGGCCGGGTCATGGGCGCGAAACCAGGAGCCAGCCACGAGCAAAAGACCGAGAACGTGCTTGCCCATGGCAAGGTACAGTTCCCGCATGGGCCCTGTGTGCGCTGCGAAATGTTCGAAGTCGCGCAGGCCCGAGCCTCCCAGGTTCGGGTGGCGGCACGAGGCAAGCCACCGGTCCAGCCTGCCTCCCCGTTGCCACTGGTAGTAGCCGCCGTCGTTCCTGCGCTCGCGCTGCACCCGATTGTGGAACAGCGGAATGGGCGCGGTGTGCACGATGCCCGACGAGGCAAGGGCCCCCAACTGGCGGGCCGCCTTGTCCAGCATGCGGCACAGATCGCGCGCCGTGCACAACCGGCCTGGTCCGGGTTCGTTGGGATAGGCAAAGTACCCCCTCGGCGCGACAAAGGCCATGGCCAGCCCGTCCGGATGAAGACCCTCGGAAGTGGAGCCGTTTGTCGGCGGCTTCCGAAGCCGAAACACGGGTTCGCCGTCAACGCGAAGGGGTCGGGGCACGTGAAAACCGTCCATGGCCTCTGCTTCCCGGACCAGGCGCTCCATCCACCAGGCCTCCTCGAACAGGTTCTGCGCGTCCTCTCCCTCCCGGGCCAGCTTGATTACCAGTAGGCAGTCAGGGGTTTCGGCGACAAAGCTGCGTCCCAGGCATCTGCCCCGGCAAACCCCGTGGATGCCGGCCGCGCCGGCCAGTTGTGCGGTATCCCGGACAGCGGGTAGCCGGCCCTGGTACGCCGGAGGCCCCTTTTGCGCGGGAATGTCCAAAGGCAGGGTGCCAAGGGCTTCGGCAGCGGCTTTCTGCACGGGTCCGGTGCGGGACGTGGTGATCTCAACGAGGGTGGAGACGCCGACGGCGCCCAGTTCCTCGTTGCCGGAACGCAGCAGGACGTTGGTGAGGGCGTTGGACCCCTTTTTGTACAGGAAAAAACACTGCTTCTGCGTGGAAAAACGCTCCGTCAGCAGCAGGTCGCACAATGCCCGGACCGCGGTGGATCCCACCTGTTGGGGATGGTTCGCGGCCAGCCATTCCAGCTGTCCGGCGGCCATGTACGCGCCGCCGAAATCGAGGTTCGGGCAGGCCAGGGCCTGCTGCGCGTCGTCGCGCTCCCGTTGTGCCGGCGAATACTCCAATGCTGTCATGCTCCGCCGTCCAGCGCGGCCGCCAGATTGTTACCTGCCTGGCGCATGGTGCCCATGGCGTCGCGGTCCCTGGCGACGATGCCCTTGTCGAAGTGGCCCATGACCGTGATTTTGTCCAGGACTTCGAAACCCAGGGCTTCCAGGGGCAGGGCCATGGCCGGGACGGCGATGCCCATGCTCTCCTCGTCGGGCTGCTCACCTATCACGAATACCACGGCCTTTTTCCCCCTGCCCGCGAGGCGACTGGACCAGCCCCGGGGCCTGTCGTCCGTGAAGTCGTAGTAGCAATACAGCCTGTCGATGAAGGCCTTTGCCCAGGCGGTAACGTTGTAGTTGTGCACCGGCGTCCCGAAGACCAGCCCGTCCGCCTGTTCGATCAACGGGTAGAGCAGCTGCATGCCGTCATACAACTTCGTACAGGCCTTGTCCTTGCGGCACCTTTCGCATCCCACGCATGGCGATATGGTGTACCGGCGCAGGTGCACGGTCCTGGTTTCGCCCCCGGCCGCCCGGGCGGCCTCGAGCGCAGCGTCCAGCAGTTCGTCGGTGTTTCCGCCAGCCCGCGGGCTGGCTGTCACTCCGAGGATCAATGGTCTGGTGTCGTTCATGGCTATCCGTTCCTCACCACCCGGTTACGCAGCGTACCCAGCCTGTCGACGGACAGCTCCACCACGTCGCCCGGGGACAAAAAGCGCCCAAGTTCCAGGCCGCAGCCTCCGCCCACCGTGCCGGATCCGATGAAGTCGCCCGGATACAGGGTCTCATCCATGGATATGTGAGCGATCACCTCCTCGAACCGGTGGTAGAGGTCGCCGGAATTGCCATGGGACCATTGCTCGCCGTTCACGCTCGCACGCATGTCCAGATTGTACGGATTTCCCACTTCGTCCGGGGTGACCAGCCACGGGCCCAGGACGTTGCCCGTGTCGAAGTTCTTTCCCTTTGCCGGGCCCAGCCTGCCCGCCATTTCACGCATCTGGATGTCCCGGGCCGAAAAGTCGTTGAAGATGGTGAACCCGGCCACGTGGTCCATGGCCTGCTCGGGCCTGATGTTCTTCCCGGCGCGACCGATGAATATGCCGTACTCCAGCTCGAAGTCGAACGTTTCCGTGTACGACGGCCATTTCACGTCCGCGTCAGGCCCCACCACCGTGCGGGGATTGCTCGTGTAGTAGAGAGGCATCTCGTACCAGACGCCCGGCGGCCCCACCAGGGGCCTGCCCCGCAGGCGCCTGGCCAGGGCGTTGGCCTTGGCCAGGGCCGGTGATTTCCAGGACAGTACGGTCTGGGTGGACTGGATGACGTGCTTCTCGAAGCCGATGCAGTCGCGGAGGGACGACGGCCTGGGTACCGGAGCCAAAAGCCGGACCGAATCAACGTCGTGGCAGGCGGTTTCGGGCCTTTCCCGGTTCGCGAATTCCAGCACGGAGCGGGCCATGTCCAGTGCCGCTTCCCCGCCTTCCAGGAACAACAGGGCCTCGGAGAACAGGACCATTGGCTTGTCCGACATGGCCGCGTAGGCCTCGGTCAGGTCCACCGCGGTTCTGGCCCCGTCGATGAGGGCGCCGAAACGGGGCAGGCCCTGCTTGTCGCTCAGGGGTATGAACGTCACGAGTTTCATGGTGTCTCCCGCAAAACCGGTCAGGGATCAGGCCGCCGGGATTCCGGTGACCGTTATCTCGATGCGCCGCCGCCGCGTCCTGTTGTCATGGTTGATCAACACCACCTGCTGCCACGTGCCCAGGACCAGACGGCCACCGCGAACGGGTATGGTCACCGACGGCCCGAGCAGCGCCGCCTGCACATGGCTGTGGCCGTTTCCGTCATGCCACGCCTGTTCGTGGGCGTAGTCGTCCCCGGGCGGCGCCATCCTGTTCACGGCCCTGGCCAGGTCCTCCACCACGCCTGGTTCGTACTCGATGGTGGTGAGCGAACCCGTCGACCCCACGCAGAAGACGGTGGCGGTACCCGTGGACACCCCGGATGCCGTGACGGCCTCCTGGATGGGCGGGGTCACGTCCCGGATGTCCACGCCCACGTCCATGGCCGCTTCATGGGTTTTGGCAAATACGATCATCAGTACTCGATCCTGGTCCCGGTGTTGCGGACCACCCTTTTCAGGCCCCGCAACACCTTCTCTATGGTCTTCCAGTCCGTGTCCAGGGCGTCCGCCGGGCAGTTCCGGATGCAGTTGTAGCAGCGGTAGCACTTGTCATGATCTATGGAGACCCGATCGCCGTCAAGCCGTATGGCCCCGGTGTCGCAACCCTTGAGGCAGGTGCCGCATTTCCTGCACAGGTCCTGGGAGTGTTGAACGCGAGGCAGGGCGGCCCGCTTTTTCTCCACGGAAAGGAGGTTGTCCATTTTGGTGACAATGGGCCGCTCCGTGGCAAGCCTGCGCACGTCGAAGCGGGGCGGCTCGCCGCGCAGCATCCGTTTGGCCACGGTGGCGACGGCCTCACGAAACCTTGCCAGGACGTCCTCGCCGGGCTGACCCAGGCCGAACTCGGAATAGGTGTCGCCAAGCCGTTTCTTGCGGGGCGTGAGAAAGTTGTGGGGGGACAGCACGGACGCGCCGCCGGCAATGTGCACGCCCTTGTCCCGGAGTTCCCGGGCAAGGTCATACAGGGCGTTGCTGTCGAAGACGGTACCGTAGGTGGCGAACACGAAACCCCAGGCCTCGGGGAAATCCGGCAATGCGCGGATCAACCCCAGGGCGGGAACCGGGATTTTCCAGAAATGCACGGGGGTCCCCAACACGACGACGTCCGGGTCGGATACGGGCAACCCGTCGTCCATGTTGCGCAGGGCAACCGCGTGGGCGGCGAAGCCCAGGTCGTTCAGGACCTTTTCCGCTTCCAGGGCCAGCTTCTTCGTATTTCCGGAATGGGAATGATATATTACCAGCGCCTTGGGTTTTCTGGACACGACAACCTCCGTTCAAAACGCGGCCCGTCCACCGCGGGCCGAACACAAAAGGGGAAACTAACGTTCACCCCTCGTGTTGTCAATGCTGTCGCGCCATACCGCGCCGGATCATTCGACGTCCAGGGGCTCGGCGCGCTCCGGCTTGCGGCTGTTCTCCAGAACGCCGGCAATGGTGCGCACCATCCCCGCCACGTCGCTCACGTTCGCCGGAATGATCATGGAGTTGTTGGTCTTGGCCAGCTTGCCGAATTCCTGGATGTACTGGTCCGCGATCCGGAGGTTCAACGCCTCCATGGCTCCCTTTGTCTGCAGGGAGTCGGCCACCATCCTGATTCCCTTGGCAGTGGCCGCGGCGGTACGAAGGATTTCCTGGGCACGTCCCTCGGCTTCGTTGATCCGCTTCTGCTTTTCGCCCTCGGAGCGCTCGATCATCTCCTGCCGGTCGCCGGCGGCCCGGTTGATCATGGCCTGGCGTTCACCCTCGGACTGGGCGATGAGGGCGCGCTTTTCCCGCTCGGCGCGCATCTGTTTTTCCATGGCGTCCTTGATGCTCTTGGGCGGGATGATGTTCTTGACCTCGTAGCGGGTCACCTTCACCCCCCACGGGTCCGAGGCCTTGTCCACGGCGTCCAGAATGGCGTTGTTGATGGCGTCTCGCTCCTCGAAGGTCTTGTCCAGGTCCATGCGGCCTATGATGCTGCGCATCGTCGTCTGGGCGAGCTGGCTGGACGCGAACAGGTAGTCGTTGATGCCGTAGGACGCGTTCTTGGGATCCATTACCGTGAGGTACAGGATGCCGTCCACCTCCACGGTGATGTTGTCCTTGGTGATGCACTGCTGGGGCGGCACGTCCACGGCCTGCTCCTTGAGCGTGTGCTTGTAGGACACCTTGTCCAGAATGGGCACCAGGATGTGCAATCCCGCCTCCATGGTGGTGTGATACTTGCCGAACCGCTCCACGATGAACGCATGGCGGTGGGGCACGATGCGAAATGTGCGGGTGACCACGTAGATCGCGGCTACGATGATGATCAATACGGCGATGTATTCCATTTTTCCGCTCCCTTCCTGATTCGTTCATTGTGTCAACCGGGTCTCAGACAGTGTGTGCGGCCATGCGCGGTTTTTTGTGCAACACCGTTTCCAGGGGATTGTCCGGGTTGATCCACAGAACGCAGCTTCCGTCCCGCCCGATCCGCTTGTCCAGAAAATTTTCCAGGCCCCGCCTTTTCCGGTTTGCCACGAAAACCGGAATCACGGGAGTCACCCGCCATGTTCTCCCCTGGTAATCGAACTCGCACAGGATCCTGGCATGCCAGAAGGCGCCGCTGTCCGGGTCCGGGTCATCGATCTCCCGCATCTCGCGGTCGACGCACACGGCATCCACCCGGACGAACTTTCCATACTGGTCGCGCCCCGCGACGAACCTGCTGGCCAGCAGCGTGGCCAGCCCGCCCACGGCAATGGCGATGGCGGTCCAGACGGGCACGGCACTTTCCACGGCCAGGCCGATGCCGCCGAAGAACCCGAGCAGGCCACCCACGATCATGGCGCGGGAGGTCCGTGAGTTGTGGATGTACTCGGGCTTTCCGGGTTCCTGCCAGGGGATGTGCCTGATGCGCCATCCCGCGTTCCTGGCCCGATCCTGCAGTATCCGCAGGCTTTTTTGCAAACCCAAGCCGCACTCCTCCCGTCTTTTCGCCACGTCGCCGGTTTTTCCCGGGGTGGACGGTTCGGCCGGCCGTTACGCGGGCTCGGGGCAAGGCGCGCGGCATCCGGACCGCCGGGGCCGGTAGCTGTCATGACCTGGCCAGCGGCCTGACATGGAGGGTTATGCTTTGTTTTCCGGTGACCTCCACCGGCGTGCCTTCGGGGATTTCCCGGTCGGCCTCGGCGCTCCAGGTGGAGCCGTGCAGCTCCACGCGGCCGGGCGAATGCGGCGCGATCGCCTGGGTGACCACGGCGCGCCTGCCCACCACGTGGTCGTCGTCCGGGGAGCCGTCTCCCGCCAGTTTGCCGCCAAAGACGTCCCTGAGCCAGCTTCTGAGAGCCAGCATGAGCAGGAGGGAGCTGACCAGGAACACGAGCAGCTGCGCGGTGATCCCGATGTCCACGGCGCGGCATACCACGGCGGTGGCAAAGGCGCCCAGGCCGAAGAACACCAGGATCAACCCCGGGTTCACCACCTCGACCAGGATGAGCACCACGCCGATGATGAGCCAGAAGTACGTGGGGTCGAACCATGCATTGAGTGCTTCCATCGAGTCCTGCCTCCTGCGGTGATGGTACGGGGTGAATGTTTGGATTCCGTTGGGAAGGTCAGCTTTGTTCGGCTTCCAGGGAACGGCGGATCAACAGGTCCGCGAAACCGGTGAGCACCCTTTCCGGGAATCGGGTGAAAAAGGGGAATTCCCCGAGCCGTTGCCCCCATTCCCGGGCCACCTTTTCCCTGTCCTCGCCACCGGAAACCCGGTTGGCCATGTCGGCGCGCATGATTCGCGCCTCGGCCAGTGCATGGTCCACGAACGCCATGCACTGTCCGCGTCCATGGATGCCTACGTTGTGGCCCAGGAACATGGTGTCGAACTCCAGGGTTTTCAGGCGCTCCAGGGACTCCATGTAGCGGGCGTAGTCATGAAAAAACATGGGATAGACGTCTTGCGGGGTCTGGGCGTAACCGGGCGTGTCCGTGGCGAACAGGACGCCGTCCTCGGGTACGCGCACGCACAGGTTTCCCGGGGCATGGCCGGGCGCTTCCAGGAACTCAAGGGTGACGCCGCCCAGGTCAAGGGTTTCGAGGTCCGTGACCTCCCGGTCCACCATCACGGGGTCGCCGGACATGGGAGCGGGCACCGTGGGCAGGACGCCTTTTTCCACCAGTTGCTCGCAGTACATCATGTCCTCGTCGGCAAAGTGGGTGACCACCTTTTCCCTGGCCAGGACCTTCGCGGAGTCGTGGGTGGCGATGAACACCAGCCTGGGCTCGGCCCGCTTGAGGCGGACCAGTCCGGTAACGTGGTCGGTATGGGTGTGCGCCGCGACCAGGTAGCGGAGGGGTACAAAGACGTCCAGGGACGCCAGGTGGTCCATGGCCACGGTGGCCAGGGCGCTGATCCCGCCTTCGAATATGGCGCAGGCTTCCGAGCCGCGTATGAGAAAATACGGAAACTCGGACGTCCCCAGCATGTGTACATGGGGGGCAAGCTCGATGGGTCCTGTTTTTCGCTCTCCTCGTTCGTCCATTGGGTGGTTTTCCCTTTCCGGATGGGTCCGGTGCTGCCCGTTTTCCTCCCTACTGTTGGTCCTGGCCGGTGTCCGTGTAGGCGTCCCCGGGTTCGGCCGAAGTGGTGGCCGGCGTGTAGGCCTCTCCGGGTTCAGACCCCGCGGTGGCGGGCGTGTAGGCGTCCCCGGGTTCGGCCGAAGTGGTGGCGGGCGTGTAGGCTTTTCCGGGTTCAGACCCCGCGGTGGCGTCCGTGTAATCCGCCGCGGCCCCGGAGGGGGCCGTCTGGCTTCCGGAGTCGCCGTTGGCGTCCGTCGCGGGCGTGTACCCCTCGGGCTGGTTCGCCATGGAGGCGGCCGTTCCGGCAAGGGTCAGGTCGCGGCGCAACTCCAGCCAGGAGAAGAGGTCCTGCACGGCCTTGCTCAACTGGTACCTGCCGTCGGCAAAGGTACCGTAATCGCCGCCTCCGGCCATGGCCGACGCAAAGCGCACGGTGTTGGCGTAAAACAGCCAGATGTCGCCCCAGCGCCGTTCAATCTCCTCGTCGAACGGATTGCCGCCCTGGGCAAGTCCGGTGGCGTATCCCTCCGTCCAGATGTCGGACATGATCTTCGTGGCCGCCAGAACCGAGTCGTTGGTCGTCTCGATGGTGTTGTGAAACCGCTCGAAATGTCCGTTGACCCAGGCGGAAGCATGGCAGTTCAGGCATACCGCCTGCATCGTTCGCAGCCGTTCTTCCCTTTGCGATTCATTGAGCAGAAAACTACGGGCGAAGCCGCCGTCGAAACTGGTGGGCAGGGGCTGGCCCTGGTCGTTGATGATGATGGACGTGTCCGGTTCGATGGGATGGGGATGGGCGTAGATGAGGCCGAACAGGCGCCAGGAGAGGCGGTTCGCCATCTCGTGGGTGCGCTCCACCACGGTGTCGCCGTCGTTGTTCACCAGCAGGCTGATGTGGCAGGTGGCGCAGGTGGGGGCCGTGAAATTCTCGCCCATGACCCAGGGCACCTGCTCGAAGTTCCATTCCTGTTTCCTGGAGGAGTAGATGTTGCCGTGCTTGCTGGCCATGTAGACCTTGTACGCGGGAACGTCCGGTCCCACGTGGCATTCCTTGCAAGTGTGGGGTTTTCTGGCCGTCTCGATGGAGAACTCGTGCCGTGTGTGGCAGGCGGAGCAGGCCCCCCTGCTGCCGTCCGGATTCTCTCTGCCCACGCCCTGGTTGGGCCAGCCGTCGAGCTGCACGAATTCCATCTCGCCCAGGTCCGTGTCCCGGGTGATGAAGCCTTTCACGGAAATGTCCGAGCCATGGCAGTAGATGCAGGATTCGCGTTCGGTCTCCACGCCCGCCGTCCTGATTTTCAGTCCCTTTTCCGTGTCATACTCGGGGATGCCGTTCACCGCGTGGCGCAGGTCGTGGTAGAGCCTGTTGTCCAGGAGGTTCTTCCTGGCGTGGGACATGAGGTTTCTGGAGAACTGCTCGCGTTCCTCGACGTGGCATGTCGCGCAGTCGTCCGGACTTACCACGACGTGGATGTCGTATCCCTCGTGGTCGAAGGTGTCATCGTGGGCCCTCGGGCGCATGCCGTGGCATTCGTAGCAGCCCACGGACACCTCGGCGTATTCCTCCGGTACCGAGTCGGCGGAGAACCTGGAGGACAGGCCGGGCACCTTCATCGCCTCCTTGGGAGTGGTGGAGGCATGCCGGCTCCGCCTCCAGTCCGCCACGATGCCGGAGTGAAGGCTTTCGTGGCAGGCAAGGCACTCCTCGGTGTTCATGCTGACCGGGGCGTCGGCGCCCAGGGCCGACGGCGCGGGTGCGAATATCAACAGGGTGACGAGCAGACGGAAGGCATGTCTCATGGGTCGCGTCTCTTGTTTCGTATGGGGGGTTCGTGGAGACATTTCGCGCCGTTTTTCCCTGGTGGACGCCGCGGGGCCGGGGCGCCGCCGGGGCCTTTCCGTTTCCGGAAATCGCGGGAATGTATGGTAGCCGGAAAGCGGGAAAAAAGCAAATTCAATGCGGCGCCCGGGAGGAGGGGGCCATGTCGGGCGAGTCCGCATGAACGGGTTTAGCAGCCTGTTGAAAAACGCGATCTGCGGCGTTGCGCTTCATTTCTCGTCAG
>JBKHBM010000061.1:0-29080 GCA_046542385.1 Desulfatibacillaceae bacterium
CGCATACCCCGGGCGCTGGGTGTTTCACGCGCGCTCATCATGGCGCCCACGTATTCCGATTACGCGGACGCGTGCGCCAACAACGGCGTGGAGGTGGAGTACCTGGTCACCGAAGCGGCGGCGAACTTCGTCCCGGACATGGACCTCCTGCGGGATCGCGCCAAAGGCGTGGACGGGGTGTTCTTCTGCAACCCGAACAACCCCACCGGGGTGTACACGCCGGTGGAGGAAATCGAAGTGGTTGCGAGGGATTGCCCGGAGGCGACCTTCATCGTGGACGAGTCCTATCTGCCATTCGTGGACGGATACGGCGACCACGGCATGGCGGAGCGGGGATTGCCCAACGTGGTGGCCATGCATTCCCTGTCCAAGATGTTCTGCATCCCCGGCCTGCGCATCGGCCTGTGCCATGCGCCCCGGCGGATTGCCGAACGGTTGAGGGAATACGCGGAGCCGTGGAGCGTGAACACTCTGGCCCAGGAGGCGGTGCGGTTCATCACCGGGAACCCGGACCTGGCCGCGGAGCACGTACGCCGCACCAGGGAGTACCTGGTGGCCGAGCACGCGGCCTTCGCCGAAGCCTTTGCGGACGCGCGGGACATCACGGCGTATCCGGGCACCGCAACGTTCGTTCTGTTCGGCCTCGCCGCCGGCACGGCGGCGGAACTGGTGGGGGACATGCTCCGGGAGCGGTTTTTGTTGCGGGACTGCGCCAACTTCCATGGGTTGTCCGATGGGTATTTCCGTGTGGCCTTCAAGTCCGGGGACGCCAACCGGAACATCGCGCGCCTGATCGCGCGGTGGGCGGCGGGCCGAAGCAGGGTGGCGTGATGGAGTTATTCGCCCCCTGGTACGTTCTCGTCCTTGCGCTGGTGCTGGACCTGGTGGTTGGCGATCCGGCCCATCCGGCCCATCCTGTGCGGCTGCTTGGCATCGCGGTGGAGCGGCTGGAGCCGAGATTCCGGGCGCTCTCCATGTCCCTGGTGGCGTCGGGAGGGATCTTCGCCCTGGTGCTGGTCGCCGGGACGTTCCTGGCCACGGCCCTGGCCGTGGCGCTCGCCACCGCCATGCACCCGTGGCTGGGCGCGGCCCTCCAGGTGATCCTGGTCGCCGTCTGCCTGGCGTCGCGATCCCTGGCCCAAGCGGCCAGGGGCGTGGGCGGGGCGCTGGTTGCCGGAGACGTGGAACTTGCCCGGTCCAGGGTCGCCATGATCGTGAGCCGGGACCCGGAAAGCCTGGACCAGGCGTCCATAACCCGTGCCGCCGTGGAAACGGTTGCCGAAAACTTCGTGGACGGCGTGTTCGCCCCGCTGTTCTGGGCGGCGCTACTGGGCGCCCCTGGAGCCATGGCCCACAAGATGTCCAGCACCCTGGATTCCATGGTGGGCTACCGGAACGAACGATACGAAGAGTTCGGCAAGGTCTCGGCCCGGCTGGACGACGTGCTGTGTTTCGTCCCGGCGCGGCTGTCCATCCCGGTGATCGCGCTGGCCGCCCAGGTGCTGTTCGGCACGGGAAGGCGGTCGCTCATAACCGGGCTCTTCGAAGGGGGCAACCACAAGAGTCCCAACGCGGGGCGGCCCGAGGCTGCTTTCGCCGGGGCCCTGGGAGTCCGCATGATCGGTCCGGGCATGTACCACGGCAAGCTGGTGGACAAGCCATGGATTGGGCGGGGAAACCGTTTGCCGGAACCCGGCGACGTGGAGCGGGCGTGCAGCCTGCTGTTCGTGTCGTCGATTGCCGGAACCGCGCTGTTCGCCGTGTTCCTTCTGGCCATTAACGCGGTTTGACAAAAACAATCAGGCGGCCAGGCGCCGCCACACGATACAGCCGTCCAGGGCGCCCCCGCGTCATGTATGGGGACTCCGGAAGACGGCGTACAAGGAAAATGAAATGGAAACACACGAGGCAAAACTCAAGGAAGTCATAAACGACGTAACCTCCCCGGACACCGAATGGCTGGAAAAGGCCAGGGACAGGACGTCCCAACTGGTCATGCCCCCCCGGGCCCTGGGCAGGCTGCACGAGATATCCGAGCGGCTGTGCTCCATGGGAAGGACGCTTTCCCCCCGCACGGACAACAAGGCCATCGTGGTGATGGCCGGGGACCACGGGGTGGTGGAGGAAGGCGTGTCCGCGTTTCCCCGGGAGGTCACCATGGCCATGCTGCAGACCTTCCTTGCCGGCGGCGCGGGAATCAACGCCATGGCCAAACAGGTGGATGCGGACGTGTACGTGGCCGACATCGGCGTTGCCGGCGATTTCGATCCCTCGGGCACGCCCAACGCGGACCATTATTTCTCCCTCAAGGTCGCCCGGGGCACGGAGAACTTCTGCAACGGCCCGGCAATGACGCGGGAGCAGGCGGCACGGGCGGTGCTGGCGGGTTACGAAGTCGCCGACGCGCTGTTCGACAAGGGCCTGGACATCCTGGGCACCGGTGACATGGGCATCGGGAACACCACGCCGTCGGCGGCGGTGGGCTGCGTGATCTGCGGCTCCACCACCGACATCATGGTGGGCCGGGGCACGGGCGTGGACGACGAGGGGCTTGCACGGAAGCGGGACGCGGTGCGACGGGCCATCGAGCTCAACAAGCCCGAGGCTTCCGACGGCCTTGACGTGCTGGGCAAGGTCGGCGGCTACGAGATCGGCGGCATCGCGGGCCTGTGCCTGGCCGCGGCCCGGAGGGGCAAACCCGTGGTGGTGGACGGCTTCATCTCCACGGCGGGCGCGCTCATCGCGGCCACGCTGTGCCCGGAGGCCAGGCAATTCATGTTCAGCGGGCACCAGTCCGAGGAGGTGGGCCACAGGACCATGCTGGCCCATCTGGGGCTCGACCCCATCCTGGACCTGGGCATGCGGCTTGGGGAAGGTACGGGTGGAGCGGTGGCCATGGGCGTGATCGACGCGGCGGCAAGGATGATCCGCGAGGTGTTCACGTTCGAGGAGGCCAACATCATGTAGCAGGCAGTGTTTCTGTTGGGTCCGGCCCCTTCGGGGCCTTGACCCGATCTACGATATTTCTTGCAAAAACGGGGAGGGTTGGCATGTTGCCGCCCTCCCTGTTTCACTTTTCCACGCCCACCCGGGCGGGCACGCCCTCCTTGAAGTAGTGTTTGCGCTCCACCATCTCCGTCACGAGGTCCGCCGCCGCGATCAGGTCGTCGGACGCGCCCCGCCCCGTGAGCACCAGTTCCATGTTGGCGGGCTTGGCCGCCATCAGCGCCAGCAGATCATCTTCCCGGAACAGCCCCGTCTTCGCGGCCACCACGGCCTCGTCCAGCACCACCATGTCGAACAACCCGGAAAACAGGGCCTTCTGTGCTTCCGCCAACCCCTTTTTGGCGGACTCGAAATCCTCCGGGCCGGGGTTGCCCCGGACGAACCTGCCGGTGCCGAACTGCTCGACCTCCACCTGGTCGGCGAACCGGGTGAGCGCCCTGTGCTCCGAGTAGTCGCCGCTTTTCAGAAACTGGATCAGGCGAACCCTCAGGCCCGCGCCCGCGGCCCGCATCACCAGTCCCAGCGCGGCCGTGGTCTTTCCCTTGCCGTTTCCCGTGTATATGTGAGTGTATCCCCTGTCCATACGCGCCCTGCCCTGGCTTGTGTTCAAAATCCGATTCCGCGAAAGGAATGGCGCGGGCCATTACAGGAACACGGTCTCCACAAGGGAGCCCATTCAGGCCCGGGCTCTTCTATATCGTTCCTTTTTCAACCCGTACTTGACCATGAGCTTGTGCAGCTGGCGGGTGGTGATACCCGCCGCGCGGGCGGTTTCGTTGATGCGCCCCCTGTGGCGTTCCAGCAGGTCCTCCAGGTAATCGTACTCGGCTTCCTCCAGCACTTCCCTGCGGAATTGCGCCAGGGTCTTCTCGCCTTCCTCGCCGGCACGGGCATGGCTCTTCGGGGGAGCCACGTCGAGAAACAGCTCGCCAGGGAAACCGTCCGGCGTGAGCCTTTGGGAATGCTCCAGAATGTACGCGCGTTCAATCAGGTTTTCCAGTTCCCGAATGTTGCCGGGCCAGGAGTAGGCGCGGAGAGCATCCAATACCCAGGCGTCGATATCCTGTATTCCCTTGCCGTACAGGGTTTCCAGCCTGCCCAGAAAATACCGGGCCAGCTGCACCACGTCCTCGCCCCGGTGGGCCAGCGGCGGTATGTGGATGGGAAATACGTTGAGCCGATAGTACAGGTCCTTGCGAAAGGAACCCTCGGCCGCCATTTGGGCAAGGTCCATGTTGGTTGCGGCGATGACGCGCGCGTCCGTCTCCATTGTCGCCTCGCCGCCCACGCGGGTGAACGTGCCGTCCTGGAGCACCTGCAGCAGCTTGACCTGGGCTTCGGGCGTGATGGTGGCGATCTCGTCAAGGAAGATGGTGCCTCCCCTGGCGATCTCGAACCTGCCCAGCTTTCTTTTTACCGCGCCGGTGAAGGCGCCCTTTTCATGGCCGAAGAGTTCGCTCTCCAGGAGGCTGTCCGGAATGGCGCCGCAATGCACGGAGATGAAGGGCCCCCTCTTGCGATGACTGTGCCCGTGGATGAGCTTGGCCATGACGCCCTTGCCGACGCCGGTCTCACCCACCAAAAGCACGGTGCTGCGGGTGGGAGCCACCGAACGTATGCTGCCGAAGACGCGCCGCATGGAGGGGCTTTTCGTGCGAACGACATCCAGCACTTCCCGCTCCCAGAATTCGCCGCGCAGATAGTCCAGCTCGGACTGCACAACGGCTTCGTCGGCCAGGCCATCCACCACCTGGCGGGCCCATTCCGGCTCAACGGGATAAAACACGTAATCCGCCGCCCCGGCCTTCATGGCCTTGGCCACCTTGCGAAAATCCCCGGACTCGGCGATGACGATTACGTTCATGGTGGGATAAAGCGCCTGGAAGGGGCGCATGACCTTGGAGCACTGGCCTTCAGGTGCGTGGTCCAGCAAAAGGTCCAGATCCGCGAACACGAACTCGAAACGGCGTTTTTTCAACAGGTTGACGCCCTGTTCGAGAGTGGCCACGGCCACGGCCTCCCGGTCGCGGGAAAACCCCTCCACCAGGGTATGCCGTTCCGATTCCCGAGGTGTGATGATGAGTATGCTGTGCATGTCTTTTACTGCCTGTGCCGCCAACGTCCGGTGCTGCGACGACCAAGCGAAAAATCCGTCATGTGCCGGACCTTGGCCCGCTTTTTCTACCATGGCTAATACTGTTATTACAGACTCCGGTCAAGATGGAAATCACACGTAAGACCCGAAGTGTGGAGTCGATCACATTTGCTTGCAAATCCGCGGTTTTCCCGACATGTCCCGGTGCCCGGCGCACGTGGAACATAATGCATCGAAGCAACCGCGCAACCTCGCTGGCCGCTTTTGTTGTACGCTGACGAACGATTTTTCGGGACATGGTACGAAAAATGGCTACCTTTTACCAGGTAACAGTGTGTTGCCCGCCGGGAACAGTCTGCACGGCAACACCCTGATCATCGCGTTCCCGGAAAAGGAAAGGAGGTGCAGCATGGCCATGTTGCATGACCGATGCAGAAGGCGCATTGGAAGACACTGGAACAGGCTGGTGGACGGATACGTCACCGGCGGTTTCGACAATCTCGACCAGAGCCAGGCCTACTGGCCGGCGAGCCGGAGACCCAGGCCCCCCCGCAGGGAGTCTCAGCTTCGCTACGGCTCCTGGCTTAGGATGCAGTCCCCCGGCATGGACATGGGTGCGTGGTTCACGGACCGTCACCATGGTTACCAACCCGTTGAACAACTCGGAATTTGCAGCCTGTTCAAAAACGATGAGATGCAAGGCGCGCGAATTTCGAGGAACAAGGCGTACTTACGGTACGTCGCGTTGACGAGAAATGAAGCGCAACGCCGCAGATCGCGTTTTTCAACAGGCTGTTACCGGGGCCGGCATGGGCGCTGCCGGCCGGACTCAGGCCGCGGCGGGCCGACCCTGTAGGGGAAACGCCGGGACCGGCGGGAAGTCGGCCGGGCCAAAGGCGGATTTCTTTTGTTCCGTGCCGGACGGCCCGACCGCATTTACTACCATTTTGTATTTTCTGTTTGCATCACCAAAAATCCATGGCATGGCATCCTGGCTGGATGGAGGGTTTCCCATAACTGCCTGATCCAGTTGCGGTTGTGCCTTTTTCAAAATTTTACATATTTGTATTATTATCGTTCAACAGGTACAGTTATGTAAAAAATTGAGCCCCTTTTTCCCTCCTTTCTCGACATGTCCCTCCCAACCAGAAGGTCTGAACATTTTCCGAAAAAAAATATGTACCATTATTTCCAGCATTTATATGCTCACCAAACCCTGCCCCCCTGCTCCTGGCACCCTCGTTGCTCTACCTCATGCCAACCCGAAAGGGAAACGGTTTTTCAAAGTCCAGAAAAGGAGCCCCAGCCATGAAAAAAATCGAGGCCGTGATCAAGCCCTTCAAACTCGACCAGGTCAAGGAGGCCCTCAATTCCATCGGAGTCACCGGCATGACCATCACCGAGGTAAAAGGCTACGGTCGCCAGCGTGGCCACACCGAAGTCTACCGCGGCGCTGAATACCAGGTCGATTTCATCCCCAAGATCAAGCTGGAAATCGTCATCGCAGCGGACCAGGCCGACAAGGTCGTTTCCACCATCATGGACAACGCACGCACCGAGACCATCGGGGACGGCAAAGTCTTTGTCTCGTCCCTTGAGCAGGCGGTACGCATCCGAACCGGGGAATCCGGCAAGGACGCACTGTAACGATCATCGGCGCACCCTTGGACGGTACGCCGCGAACCATCCACCAGGGAATCCGCAACCCGATTAAGGAGAAAAGCCTTATGAAAGCCTCACTGAAAACCATCGCGTCCAAAAAGGTCCTTATAACGGCCGTCCTGGCGCTGGTCGTGCTGCTCACGGCCTCGCCGGCGGTGCCGGGTGAGGACGAGCCGGGCCCCGCGGCTGTCGCAAAGGCGCTGTCCACCATTCCCGAAGAGCTTCTGGGAGGAAAAACCCAGGCCGAGATCGAGGCCGAGTTGCCGATCTCCGGCGCCTATCGCGACGAGATATCTCCGGTGGCCCAGGAAGTTACCGTCGAGGTGGGCGGTGTACAGAGCACCGTCACCATATTCCGGTATCTGGATCGCATCGAGATATTGCAGTATCGTGGCGACGTGCTGTGGACCTGCATCGCCGCGTTTCTCGTATTCATCATGCAGGCCGGCTTCGCGTGCGTGGAGGCGGGCTTCACCCGGGCCAAGAACGCGGTGAACATCATGATGAAGAACATCATGGACTTTTCCATCGGCACCATGGCGTTTCTGGTCATCGGTTTCCACCTCATGTTCAGCGGCGGCGAAAGCCTGTTTTTTCTGGGCGACACGGCGGCGACCCAGTGGGGCTTCCCGTTCTGGATCTTCCAGTGCGTGTTCGCCGCCACCGCCGCCACCATCGTTTCCGGAGGCATGGCCGAGCGCACGAAGTTCACGGGCTACCTGTGCTACAGTGTGATCATCTGCGCGTTCATCTACCCCATATTCGGCTCCTGGGCCTGGGGCAGCCTGCTGGACGGTAGCGGCTGGCTGGAGAACAGGGGATTCTACGACTTCGCCGGGTCCACGGTGGTCCACTCCATTGGCGGCTGGCTTGCTCTGGCCGGGGCCATAACCCTGGGCGCCCGCAAGGGCAAGTACACGGCGGAGGGCAAGCCCCGGGCCATTCCGGGCCACAGCATTCCCCTGGCCGTGCTGGGCGGTTTCCTCCTGTGGCTGGGCTGGTTCGGATTCAACCCTGGCAGCACCACGACCTTTGACGGCAACCTGGCCAGAATCGCCGTGATGACGAACATCGCGGCGGCTTCCGGCGCGATCGGCGCACTCATTGCCATCTGGTCCATCACGAAGAAGCCGGACGCCGCCATGACGGTCAACGGCTTTCTGGCCGGTCTGGTGGCCATCTGCTCGCCGGTGGACGCGGTCAGCGCGGGCGGGGCCCTGGTCATCGGCCTGGTGGCGGGCGTGCTGGTGGTGGTCTCGGTCATCGTGATCGACCGCTACCTCAAGGTGGACGATCCCGTGGGCGCGGTGAGCGTGCACGGCGTGTGCGGCGCCTGGGGAACCCTGTCCTACGCATTTTTCGGCGTGGAGAGCTTCTCCGGCGGCGTGCTCATGGCGCAGATACTGGGCATCGTGGTGGCCTTTGCCTGGGCCTTCGGCACCGGCCTCATCCTGTTCAACGCCATCAAGTTCACGGTGGGCCTCAGGGTCTCCGAGGAAGAGGAATACACTGGCCTGGATCACAGCGAACACGGCATGGAAGCCTACGCCGGGTTCCAGTTCTCGGCCCAGTAACGGCTCCTTCCCGGGAAGCGGGTATCCCGCCCCCTTCCCCGGCGGTTGCACCGCCATACCCCCGGCCCCTCCCCTCACCCCCGGGGAGGGGCCAACCAACCGCATACACAGCGTATCGTCGGCCGCGAGGCCTCCTCTCCTTCGAGGCCGGCGCCGGCAAGGCAAACAGACCTGGTAAATACAGTCTTCCGGTCCCCGGATTGCCCAAGACACCAAGGCACAATGGAGAGGGGTCTCCCGCCGCCCACCAGCATCCCGAAACCCGGGGACCGGCACGGCGAGAACCCCTCTCCCTCTTCACCTCCCGGAAAAACCCTTGCCATGCCCCCATTGGAGGAAGTAGGTATTCCCGCCAAACACTTCCTCCGCGACCAGAGGGAAGAATACACGCCGGAAACAGACAGAAAAGGATGCCCGTATGCGCCACAAGGAAAAGGAAATCACCGACCTCGCCGAGATCGAAAGGATTCTGGCAAAGGCCGTCGTCTGCCGGCTGGCCATGATCCACGGGGACTTTCCCTACGTCGTGCCCATGTGCTTCGGGTACCGCGACATGACCCTGTACTTCCACACCGGCAACAAGGGAAAGAAGATGGACGCCATCAAGAGCAATCCCAACGTATGCTTCGAGGTGGACGTGGATGCCGAACTCGTGCCGGGAGAGCCGGCCTGCAAGTGGAGCATCGCCTACAGGAGCGTGGTGGGGCTGGGCAGGGCGCGACTGCTGACCGACGAGAAGGAGAAACGGCGGGCATACGACGTGCTGATGGCCCAGTACACGGACGCAACCGAACAAGAGTACACGGAGCAGGGCCTCGCCAAGTCCACCATCATCGCCGTTGACGTGAAGGTCGTCACCGGCAGGGTGTCCGACGGGTGATCGGCCCTGTTGCGCCGAATCCTCTCACACGAGGAAGCTGATGCCGAGAAGGGCCAGGATGTGGGAGCCCTGGTCCGCGAACTGGAGGGAGAAGAACAGGTTGAGGTCGTGAACGTCCTCTGTCGTGCGGTTCCGTCGAGGGGTCCTCATCACGGACAGGAACCGGCTGGGGGTCATGAAGATGGTGCCCGCGCCGAACAGCCGCCTTTCCACCCTGCAGCGCACGCTGTCCACCGCGAAATGCTGGGCGAACACGAGCAGGCCCGCCAGCCAGAAGACGTACCCCGCGAACAGGCCGAACAATGCGGCAAAGCCCCCGTGCACGGCGGCGTGGCGCGCGATCGCCAGATACCGGCCCCTGGCGTCCTCGGACCGCTTGGCAACCGCGAGTCCCGGGTTGTTCAGGATCATGTCCCCTACGACGTGGGAAAGCAGCAGCCAGAAGAAACCGTTCATGCGTTGCACTCCTCCACGCCGAAAAACCGCTCCCGGCACGCGCGAACCGCTTCAACCTCTTCCGACACGACCTCGCCCACGCGCCGCAACCGCACGCCAGGCAATCCCATGGCGCGGGAAACATCCAGTTCCAGCCTGGAAGGCCGCTTTGCCGCCAGTCCTCCCAGGTCCGTGAAGGGAATGGCCGCGGGATCGCACCCCAGCCCCCGGGCCAGCGCCACGGCGAGTTCATGCCGGCTCAACAGCTCCGGCCCGGCGACGTGCCACACCCGGCGGACACCGGGGTCCACATTCTCCAACGCAACGAGACCGGCGCACAGGTCCTCCACATACACCGGACACCGATACTCGTCCGTGAAGTATGCATATTCCCAGTCGCCGGCGGCAAGGCCCCGGGCAAGCGATTCCACCCGCTCGTCCGGCGGGTCCAGGGAGTAGACCAGGGACGTACGCGCCACAACGCCACCCCCGGCCAGAACCATGTCCTCGGCGCGCTGCTTGGCCCGGCCGTAGTCGCTCATGGGCTCTGCACGGTCCTCCTCGCGCCATGCCCGGCCGCTTCCGGGAAACACCATGTCCGTGGAGAGGAAGACTACCCGTGCGCGGTGTTCCGAAGCAGTTTGAAGAACGTTTTCCGCGCCCCGGATGATACTGCCGTGGACGTCGGCCATGTCATATGCCAGGAGATGAACCACGGAGGGCCGGACAAGATGGAAAACCGAGACCACCGAGTCGGGATCACGCACGTCCATGCGTTGGGTCGGCAGACCGGAGGCCCGGGGGTGGTTCAGGTGCGTGCCCGTGGCGGACTCGCCCAGGCGGCGGAGCAGACAGCGGCCCACCTGGCCGCTTGCTCCGACCACCAACCGGCGCGGCGCGGTGTCAGCCATGTTCCACAAGCTCCCTAAGCCCCTGCTCCACGGTGTGTCGCGGAGCGTATCCGAGGTCGGCGGCGGCTTTGGCGATGTCCGCCACCGAATGGCGGATGTCGCCTGTGCGGGCCGGCTCGAAGCTGGTGTCCGGGCTCTTGCCGGTGATGGCGGAAAACGCCGCGAGGAGGTCCCGAAGGCTCGTGGCGCGGCCCGTGCCCACGTTGTAGACCTCTCCCGATCCCGGCGCGCTGTCCTCCATGGCCGCGCACAACGCCTGGACCACGTCCGCCACGTACACGAAGTCCCGGGTCTGCAACCCGTCACCGAACACGATGGGCTGTTTGTCGTTGGCAAAGCAGTCGTGGAAGCGGGAGATGACGCCGGAGTACACGGAACCCGGGTCCTGCCTGGGACCGTACACGTTGAAAAAGCGCAGGCTGGCGCAGGAAAGGTCCGTGACCCTGGCGAACGAGGCCAGGTACTGCTCCCCGGCGTGCTTGGAAGCTGCATAGGGCGATTCCGACTCGGGCGCCATGTCCTCGCGCTTGGGCAGGTCAGGATTGTTGCCGTACACCGCGCAACTGCTGGAAAACACCACCCGGCGCGCGCCCGCGTTCCGGGCCGCGCACAGGACATTCAGCGTTCCCGTGGAATTCACCTCGTGGTTGTACACCGGATCGTCCACGGAGACAAAGGGCGAGACCTGGGCCGCCAGGTGGAACACGCGGCAGACGCCGTCCATGGCCGCGGCCACGTCGGCCGGGTTTCGGACGTCACCTGTGACGAACTCCACGGAATCCCTGAAACCGGCGATGTTGGCCTCACTGCCCGTGGCCAGGTTGTCCAGGATGCGCACGCGCCCTCCCCTGCTCAGCAGGGTTTCGGCCAGATGGGAGCCGATGAAGCCGCACCCTCCGGTGACGAGATACAGGTCTACCATCACTCCCTCCAGAGCCTTTCCGGGTACACGCCCCGGTCGCACAGGGAGCGGATGTGCTCCACCACCACCTGCCTGTCGTCCGGGTAGGTCACCCCCACCCACCGGTCGCTGCTCTTCAGCACGTCCACGGTGGCCGTGCCGTCCCGGATCAGCCGATCGACGGCGGTGGGCAAAAAGAACTCGACCTTCGTGTCCTCCGCGTTTTCGGCCAGAAATTCCGCGAACATCCGCCGCAGGCGCGGAAACAACGCGGGAGTGAACCCCCAGAAGTTCAGGGAGACGGTCTCGTCCCCGGTCAGCCTGCCCGTTCGGCCGCCGTCGAGGTACACCACGCCCTCGGGATCGCGTTCGATGCTGGTGCGCTCGGTCACGGAAGCCAGTTTGCCGTCGTCGGACACCTCGCATACACCCCGGGACACCGCCCCGCTGTCGGACAGGGTGTTGGCGAGCCGGAATCCCACCATGGCGTACGGGTCCGTGGAAGCCCCGGAGTCGGCGTCCTTGAAGAAACCGGCCATACGCTCGTAGGCCTCGCGGCCGTAGAAATCGTCCGCGTTCACCACGCAGAAGGGTTCGTCCACCGCGTTCTCGCAGGCCAGTACGGCGTGCCCCGTGCCCCAGGGCTTGGTCCTGTCCCCTGGCACGCGTCCCGCGACCACCTCGTCGTCCAGTTCCTGGAACACCAGGGAGCAAGGCACACGGGAGGCGTAGCGATGTTCCACGAAGGCGGAAAACGCGCCTTCCAGTTCGGCGCGGATCACGAAGACCACCTTGTCGAAACCCGCGGACAGCGCGTCGTAAATGGAGTAGTCCAGAATGCACTCGCCATGGGGTCCCACGGCGTCCACCTGTTTCATCCCTCCGTACCGGCTTCCCATACCGGCGGCAAGGATCACCAGAGTCGGCATGCACAGCTCCTGTCTCGCTTGGGGTTTTTCAGATGACGGGCAACAATCCCAGGGCCTGGCCGATCCGCTGCATGGACATGTGCACCACGATCATGTGGACGTCCTCCACCTTCTGCATGTCGTCCACACGGGCCACCAGCGGCACCTGGACCATCCCGGCCAGCTTGCCGCCGGAGTAGCCGGACAATCCCACGGTTACCCCCTGGTTGTCGCTGGCGTACTGGATCGCGTTGAGCACGTTGGGCGAATTGCCGCTGCCCGAAATGCCGATGACGACGTCGCCGGGCTCGAAAAAGTTTCGCAACTGCTCGACGAACACCGCGTCGTAGGATACGTCGTTGGCGTACGCCATCATGGTGGGCAGGCTGTCGTTCAGGCACATCATGCGAAAGCGCCTGTCCAGGCCGTAAGAGCATCCCTTGTTGATGTCGCAGGCCCAGTGGCTGGCCGTGGACGCGCTGCCGCCGTTGCCCATGGTGAAGATGCGGCGACCGGCTTGGTATGCTTCCAGCATTCTGGCGATCATGGTTTCAAACGCCTCGTGGGGAAACTGCTCCAGTGCGCCCGCGAGGTCCTTCAGGTATTGTTCGGAGAACATGTTTCGCTCCTTGCCGGCAATCGCCGCCGGTTCGTTTCACGCCCCCGCGGGGCCTGCCTTGCGCACCACGTTGAGGTTGCGCATGGCCTTGTTGGCGTACTCCAGGATGTCCTCGACGTTGTCCTGCTCGTACAGCCAGTCCACGTATTCACGCACGCTGTCTTCGGGAGTGTTAACCGGCTCCCAGCCGAGGGCGCGCATGCGGGATATGTCGGACAGCGCGTTTCGCGAGTCGCCGAACCGGTACAGTCCGGGTATTTCGGCCTCGGGCAGGTCCGTGCCCTTGCGGGAGGCCACCTCCCGGCGGACGATCCGGGCGAACTCGGCCACGGAATACGGTCTGCCTCCGCCCACGTTCCAGGCATTGTACACCATGCGCGGGTCTTCCAGCGCCATCATGTTGGCGCGCACCACGTCGTGGATGTTCACGAAATCCCGCAGCTGGCCGCCGTCCTCGTACAGGGTCGGGGCCTTGTCGAAGTAGTAGTGCAGGCAGAAAATGCGGCACGCGCCGCTGTACGCGTTGTAAAAGGACTGGCGCGGTCCCTGGACGATGGAGTAGCGAAGCGCCACGGACGGAATGCCGTAACGTCGTCCGAAGGTCAGAGCCTGCGACTGCTGGGAGTGCTTGGCCATGGCGTAGGCGTTCGGCGGCGAAGCGTGCTCCTCGGGCGTCCACATCCAGCTCAGCTCGCCGCCGCAGTCCGGGCAAGCGTGCTCCCACTTCCCGGCGGCCAGCCGGACCTCGTCGCGCATGAGCGGCGCGTGGGGGACCCGGCACGCGGGACACTCGTACAGCCCTTCCCCGGCCACGAACTGGCTGCTGGCAACCACCACGCGGGACAGGTCCAGGTTCCTTTCCACCGCCACCTCGTACAACAGGGCCGTGCCCACGGCATTGGTATGGAAGAAAGTGGAGAAATCCGGAAGGTAGTCCTGGTACGCGGCGAGGTGGAACACCGCGCCCACTCCATCGAGGCAGCGCTCCCAGGCGGACCTGTCCCGGACGTCCGCCTCCACGAACTCGGCGTCCGCCGGAATCCAGGGCGGCATGCCCTTCAGGTGCACCGGCTTCTGCAGGTTGTCCAGAATCCGCACGTCATGCCCCCTTTCCAGCAGGGCGTCGGCGGTGTGGGAACCTATGAAACCGGCCCCTCCGGTTACGAGTACGCGCATGTTGAACTTCCCGGAAATGTCATCGATTCATCCTGGAACACATGGGATCCGACGATTCCAAGCCCGGGATTGAAATCCCGGGCTGACCGCCTGGTCCCCGCGGGGCCGGCCCCCACCGTGAGCACCTCGGTGTTGTGCCTTCGAGCTTCAAAAACCCGGAAAACAACTTGCGTCATCCACGCGAAAGCGGGGACCCATGTATTGTTAACATATCCAGTGCCCCTGGGTTCCCGCTTTCGTAGGAATGACGATTGATTGTGCCTCATTCCATTGATTACAACACGTTGAACAGTTGAAACGCCCCATCGGGAAACAAAACGAGAGGCGGACAGTCAGCCTACTTGCTGGGATACCGGCGGTTGTCGAAAATCACCTTGCTGCCGCTGCGGTCCAGCATGAACGGCAGTTCCCGGTAGTCGGACATGGCGTCGAAAACCGCGCTCTGCTTCTGCCTGGGTACCAGAAGCAGCAAAAAGCCGCCTCCGCCCGCGCCGGTGACCTTGCCGCCCAACGCACCTGCTTTCCGGGCGCGCTCGTACATGCCGTCGATGGTGTCGTTGGAGATGCCGTCCGCCATCTGCCGCTTGAGCCGCCAGTTCTCGTCCAGCAGCCTGCCGGCGGTTTCGATGTCGCCCTCCTCCACGGCCCCGCGAAACGGCGCCACGAGTTCCACCATCCTGCTCATGGTGGCGAACTTGTCGTCCAACTCCGTGTTTTCCCGCTGCCTGGAAAGGATGGTGTCCGCGCTGCGTGTGATCCCGGTATAGTACAGAAGCAGGCTCGAGGAGAACTTCCTGATCAACGCGTCCCTCATCCTCACCCGTATCTGGGCCACGGAATCGTCGCTGGAAAACAAAAACTCGTTCACCCCTCCGTACGCCGCGGCGTACTGGTCCTGTCGGCCAATGGGTTTTCCCATGATGCCGATTTCGATCATGCAGGCCTCGCCGGCAAGTTTCTCGGCGGTGACCAACTCGTTGTTGTACGCGTACAGGGCGTGCAAAAGGGCCACGGTGATGGAGCTGGAGCTGCCCAGGCCGGATCCCCGGGACGGGATGTCGGCCAGTGTCGTGATCTCCACCCCGCTGGTGACACCCGTGATCCGCATGGCCTCCCGCACCAGGTCGTGCTGGATTTCGTCCACGTGGTTCACGCACTCCTTTTTGGAGTAGTTGATGTAGATCATGTCGTCAAAGCGTTCCTTGACGATCACGTAGACGAACTTGTCGATGGTGGCGGACAGGACGGCGCCCTGCCGCCTGGTGTAGAACGCGGGCAGGTCCGATCCCCCGCCGACAAAACTGATGCGCAATGGCGTTCGAACGATGATCATTCAATGTCCCCCGGGATGGTCCCGAATGATGGGTAACGGCCGGCACGATGCAAGCCCGCTACAGGAAAACTCTTTGGTTTTCAAGGAAATCCGGGCACCTGGGTCCCCTCGTTCGCGGGGATGACGATTGGTTTTGCCGCATTCCTTTTCAAAGGCATTCCGAATCCACTCAGCTTCGTCGGAAAACGCCCGGTTCTCTTGGCGAGACCCGTGAACGATGGGTGCACTCCCTGTTTCCCATTGTGACACAGCCTGAAAAACATGGATGACGACGGACTGTCACCCCTTGCCCGCCATAAACTCCACCATTGCCTCGACTGCGGTGGCGGCGGCCTTTCCGGTGCCGAAAAGACCCTGGTCGAACCGCACCTGCACGCCGGACAATCCGTTGAACGCATCCGGAATGGCCTCGGCGCCCGAGTCCTTTCCCAGCACCCTGCAGCACCCCTGCTCCACCAGTTCCGGCCATTCCGTGTCCTCCCGCAGCAGGATGGACGGCTTGTGGAAAAAGTAGCCTTCTCTTGTCAGGGCATGGCTGTCCGAGCACACCACCTGGCAGCGTTTGAGCAGTTCCAGCATGTCCCAGTAGGAAACAGGGTCGAGGATGGTGACGTTTTCCGGCAACCCGTCGCCGGAAATACGTCCCTGCACGGCGGGCGCGGGAATGACGATCACACGGGCCGAATCCGCCACCAGGGCAAGGCCCCGCATGGTTTGTGCAAGACGCTTTTCATCCTCCAGGGTTTCCCTGCCCAGGGTACACAGCACCACGGGTTCGTCCACCTCGACCCCTATCCGGCGGGGTTTGGGACTGATTCCCAGTTTACGGAGGATGTGGGACTGGAAGCCCGCTTCCGGCGCGTACACCATGGCGGCGTCCAGAAGGAAGTCTCCTGTGTGCATGGCGGTTACGCCTTTTGCAGCGGTGGTGCCCTCCTCTTCCAGGTTGGCAAGGCAACGCCTGGTGGGGCAGAACAACAGCGTGGCCACCCGGTCCACGGCAATCCGGTTCGTGTCCTCCGCGAGGCCACGTTCTCCGGTCCGGGCGCCGGCCTCGACGTGGGCCACGGGAACGGGCAGCTTGGCCGCGGCCAATGCACCGGCCACCGCCGCCTCGGAGGCTCCGTACACGAGGACCATGTCCGGATTGCCTGCAAGAAGCACCTTTTCCACCTCTTCGAGCAAAAACCCCGACACGTCGCTACGGCCGCCGTCCGGGACGGGCAGCTCCAGGGACGCGGGCATCAGGTTGAGCCGGTCGATCTGGACCTTTGCATGGTCAATGTCCGCCTGGGGCATGGCCAGCACAACGGCCCTTTCCACGTGTCGGCTTTCGTCCTTTTCAACGATGTTATGCCTGCCCGCCATCTTGTTGAAAGCGGCGGACATGACCACCTCAGCCTGCGATCCGATTATCTCGACAAGTTTCATGGTTGCCTTTCCCGGCAGGGTTCGCGTTCCCCCGAATCATCCTTCCCTGGACCTGGGACCGCGCAGCACCTGGTGCTTGATGCGCTCCACGTGGCCGCGGCCAAGGCCGGTCACCTCGCAGTCCAGGTCAAAGTATTCCCTGATTTTTTCGTCGTCCAGGATTCCGAAGCAGTCCATGACCACCACGGGCCTGCCGCACATGTTCACCACGTCCCGGGGCGAAAGGTCCAGGTATGCCTCGTGGCGCACGGCCAGAACCACGGCGTCCGCGCCCTTGAGGGTCGCGGCGAGGTCCTTTTGCACACGCAGTTCGGACAATGACTGCTGGTTACGGAAAAACCGCGCCGCGGAATGCCCCGGGGACGGGTACGTCTCCTGTTTTTCCAGCTCCCACCAGTGCTTCACATACGGGTCGTGGACAACGATGTCGCCGCCCATCTCCTTGAGCTTGCGCACGATGATCTCCGAGCCCGAATAACGCGTATCGCCCACGTCCTGCCTGTAGGACGCACCCAGCACCGCAATCCGTGACGCGGCCACTATCTTGCCCACGGAACGCAGGGCGTCGCGCACCATGCGCGCGGCGTGAAGTCCCCTGGTGTCGTTTATGTCGATGGCCATGGGCGTGATCTTGAATATGTCGTCCTCGAAGCCCATCAGCGTATGGTACGCCCACACGCCGAGGCCCCCGTCCTTGGGCAGGCAGTAGCCGCCGATGCCCGGGCCGGGGAAGATCATGTTGGAATGCGTGGGCCGCACCCTGATGGCGTCCACGACCTTGACAAGGTCCACGCCGTTTCGCTCCGCGAACGTGCTCCATTCGTCCAGGAAGGCCAGGATGGTGGCCCGGTAGGAGTTTTCCACGATCTTGCACGTCTCGCTCTCCAGCGGCCTGTCCAGCACGGTAAGCGGATACTCCTCCACATTAAGCACCTTGGACAAAAAGTCCACCACCCGCTCACGCGCCGCCTGGTTGATGCCGGAGCATACCCGCCAGAAGTCGCGGATGGAGCGCACGTACTCGCGGCCGGGCATGACCCGCTCGAAGGAGTGGGCCAGTAGGGGTTCGTGTTTTTCGAGACCCCTGGCCTCGAAGGCCTTTTTCATGATCGGATAGGCGACATACTCCGTGGTTCCGGGAGGCACCGTGGTTTCGATCAGCACCATGCACTCGGGCTTCACGTGTGTGCCGATCACCTCGAGGCTGGCCTCCAGCGCGGCGATGTCCGCCGAACCGTTGCGCACGTTGCCCAGGTCCTCCTTGAGGTAGTCGCACTGGACGTCCACCACCACCACGTCGGCCAGGTCCAGCGCTTCGTAGGTAAACGTGGCGGTGAGGGTCTTCTTGTCCACCACGCACCGCTCAATCATGGGGGCCACTTCCGGGTCCTCGGCGTCCACGGGCGCCTGACCACGGTTCAGGTACGGAATCTTCCAGAAGGAACGGGGGGAGGGCCGCTGCATGCCGATGACGAAGTACAGCGGCTCGCCCGTGGCCTCGTCCGTGGAATCGGCCACCACGCCGGCCATGACCGCGCCCACGAACCCCACGCCCATGACCACGACCACGTCGCGGCCCATGGAGCGCTGCTCGTCAGCCAGTTTTTTCAGGCGCTCATACTCGCCGACATACTGCTCTTCACGGGGCAGGGGGAAGGACTCTCCCGCCGGGCATACGGAGACCTCTGGTGTTGCGTTTTCGCCCATGTGCGTTCCATTCGTTTTCCCTGGGGTTGCGTGGCTTCCGGCCCGGCGCGCGGGACACGGACAGATAACGGGGTGCGTGGTCTTTCGGGGTGTTACAACCCGTGGTACTCCTTGTACCACTCGACAAAGCGCGGGATTCCCTCCTCGATGGTGGTGGCGGGCGCAAAGCCCGCGTCCCGGGCTATGTCGGAAATGTCGGCATACGTGGCGCGGACGTCGCCGGGCTGCATGTCCAGCATTTCCTTTTCCGCCTTTTTGCCCAGGGCCTCTTCCAGCACCTCGATGAACCTCATCAGCGACACCGGCTTGTTGTTGCCGATATTGTACAGCCGGTACCGGGCATAGCTGGTGGCGGGCGTGGGATCATCCCCCGACCAGCCCTGGTCCGGCTCGGGCAGGTGGTCCAGCGCGCCGACGACTCCCTGGATGATGTCATCGATGTACGTGAAATCCCGCTGCATGTTGCCCTCGCCAAAGACCTTGATGGGCTTGCCCTCCAAAATGGCCCTGGTGAACAAAAAGAGCGCCATGTCCGGCCTGCCCCACGGGCCGTAGACGGTGAAAAACCGCAGCCCAGTCGTTGCCATCCCGTACAGATGGGAATACGAATGGGCCATGAGTTCATTGGCCTTCTTGGTGGCCGCGTACAGGGACACGGGATGGTCCACGTTCTGGTGCACGGAAAACGGCATCTTCGTGTTCGCCCCGTAGACCGACGAGGACGAGGCGAACAGCAGGTGGCCGACCTCGTTGTGGCGGCATCCCTCCAGGATGTTGCAAAATCCCACCAGGTTCGAATCTATGTAGGAACGCGGATTCTTCAGGGAGTACCGCACTCCGGCCTGGGCGGCCAGATGGGCCACCTTGTCGAACCGCTCGGCCGCGAACAGGTCGGCCATCTCCGGGGAGTCAGCCAGGTCCATCCTGACGAAACGGAATCCGGGCCTGCCCTCCAGCCGGGCCAGCCGGGCCTCCTTCAGCCGGGGATCGTAATAATCGTTCAGATTATCCAGCCCGACCACCTCGCGACCCTCGCCCAGAAGGCGGTTCGCCAGATGGTAGCCTATGAATCCGGCAGCACCGGTTACCAGCACTTTCTCCATATTTCCCGTATCCTCTTCGTCCGCCGGCCCTTTGCGGGCCCCTTTTCAGATGTGCGTCAACGGTTCCTTGCCGATGGCATACACGTTGAACCCCGTGTCGTGCAACCTTTCGTGGTCCAGTATGTTTCTTCCGTCGAACACGAAAGCCGGCTTGGTCATGCCCGCGTACAATTTTTCGTAGTCCAGTTCCCTGTACAGGTTCCACTCGGTAAGGACGGCGATGGCGTCGCACCCTTTTGCCGCCTCGTAGGGATCCTCCACGTAGTCCACTTCTCCGGCGAGATCCGCCAGGTCCATCCGGGCATTGTCCAGGGCCTTGGGATCGGAAATCACCAGGCTGGCCCGTTCCTCCACGAGCCGCCGGGCGACATGGATGCCCGGACTTTCCCGCGTGTCTCCCGTGTCGGCCTTGAACGCGAAGCCGAACAGGCAGATGCGCTTCTCCGCCAGGGTGTCGAACATGGCCCGAAGCATGGTGATGACAAACCGCTCCTTCTGGTACTCGTTGATGTAAACCACGTTCTCCCAGTAGTCGGCAACTTCCTCCAGGCCATACGTCCGGCACAGGTACACGAGGTTCAGGATATCCTTCTTGAAGCAGTGGCCTCCGAATCCGATGCTGGCCCGCAGAAAATTCGGGCCGATGCGGTCGTCCATGCCCACGGCGCGAGCCACCTGCTCCACGTCGGCCCCGGTTTTCTCGCACAGGGCGGAAACCGCGTTGATGGAGGAGATACGCTGGGCCAGGAAGGCGTTGGCCACCAGCTTGGACAACTCGCTGCTCCAGGTGTTCAGGCAGACGATGCGATCCTCGGGCACCCAGTTGGCATACACCTCGGCCAGTTCGTCCCGGGCCGCCCTTCCCGATTCCGTGTTCCGGGAGCCGATGAGGACGCGGTCCGGGCTTTCCAGGTCCGCCATGGCCGTACCCTCGGCAAGGAATTCAGGATTGGACAGGACCTCGTGCTGAATCCGCGCCTCGTTGGAGGAAAGGATGCGCTCCATGGCCTGGGCCGTGCGCACAGGCACCGTGCTCTTTTCCACGATAATCTTGGGGGACGTGGCGCAGCACAGTATCTGGCGCGCCGTCTTCTCCCAGTATTTCAGGTCCGCGGCCATGCCCGAGCCCACGCCATAGGTCTTGGTGGGGGTGTTCACGGACACGAAGATGATGTCCGAATTGTCGATCTCCGCCTCGGTTTCCGTGGAGAAGAAGAGGTTCACGCCACGAACCTGTTTCACTATTTCATCAAGCCCCGGTTCGTAGATGGGCATATTGTCCGAGTTCCATGCCGCTATTCTCTCCGCGTTGATGTCCACGCAGGTGACCTTGTACCGGGGGCACTTCAACGCGATCATGGCCATGGTGGGTCCGCCCACGTATCCGGCGCCGATACACAGAATCCTCTTGGTAAAGGATTGCTCGCTCATTCTCTCCTCCGCGCTGCGATTGTCAACCGACCTGCCTGTTTCAAAAAGAAAAACCCGCCACGGCTGTTATCGTATCGATTCCCGTAAGTAAATGATTATTTCCTGACATTCCATTCCTGGCCGAATGCTAACCAGGTCCGTGGAACGCCGGTCGAAAAGCGCATGCACCAGCCCGGTTCAAAACCGTTTGGTGAATCGCTCCCTTGGCTGCACCCGCTCCTCCCGTTCCACCCAGTACGTTTCCGCCTCCCTGTCCGGCTGCATGGGCAGTATGGGCCCGGCGACCAGACGCCGGATCCACCCCGACGGCGTGATCACGACAAAGTACACCAAGGCCAGAAGAACGGTGGTGACCACCGTGCCAATTGCGCGGGCTACTGCGAGCCAACCCCTGTACACCGGTTTCATGGGACCGGGCAAAACGAGGTGCAAAAAACCCAGTGCGGACAGGGCGCCGAACAGGTACACGGCCAAAAGCCTTTCCCTCCAGAGCCCCACGGCCAGCAGCAGACCGAAGAACACCAGGGCGACGGCCCCGAATTTCCGGATTTCCCGGATGTCAGTCCAGTTCGAGGTTTTCACGCCAATCGTTCCCTTCGACCAACGGTCGTTGCTCCTTCTTGTACAGCATGCAGTCCTCGATGACCAGCACGTCCAGGTCCGTGCGCATGAAACACAGGTACGCGTCCTCGGGCGTGCAGACGATGGGCTCGCCCCGCACGTTGAAACTGGTGTTCACCACCACGGCGCAACCGGTGAGCTTTTCGAACTCCCGAATGACGTCGTAAAACACGGGGTCGGTCTCCCGATTCACCGTCTGCGGTCGGGCGGAATAGTCCAGGTGGGTCACCGCCGGTATGTCGCTTCTCGGGATCCTGATCCTGTCCATCATGCCCAGATCCGGTTGCTCCGGCACGGGCAGCCTGCGTTCGGGAACCACGTCCGCCACCAGCAGCATGTACGGGCTGGGCCGGTCGATCGCGAAGTATTCGGACGCCTTTTCCTCCAGCACGGCCGGTGCGAAGGGCCGGAAGGACTCCCGGAACTTGATCTTTTTGTTCATCACCTCCTGGATGTCCTCGCGCCGGGGATCGCCCAGGATGCTGCGCGCGCCCAGGGCGCGGGGGCCGAACTCCATGCGACCGGCCATGTGTCCCACCACGTTTCCCTTTGCGATCTCCCGGGCCACGGCCGCCGCCCTCTTGTCCGCGGCGAGGCGATGGTGGGGATACCCATGCTCGTCCAGCCACCCGCGGACGGCTTCCGCGTTGAACGCGGGGCCAAGGAGTGACCCTTTCTGCCTGTCGCGGTCGGACGTGGAGGCTCTGTCCTTTTCATAATACCGGTGCCACGCGCACAGGGCCGCGCCCAGGGCGCCACCGGCGTCGCCGGCTGCCGGCTGTATCCATATGTCCTCGAAAATTCCCTCCCGCAGCAGTTTGCCGTTGGCCACGCAGTTCAGAGCGACTCCACCTGCCAGGCACAGGCGCCTTTGCCCGGTCTCGGACGCCACGTGACGGGCCATGCGCAACACGGCCTCCTCGGTGACGGCCTGGATGCTGGCTGCGATGTCCATCTCCCGCCTGGTGATTCGGGTCTCCGGCTTTCTGGCCGGGCCGCCGAACAGCCTGGCGAACCTTTTGTTGCACATGCGTGTGCCGCCTACATAGCTGAAATACTTCTGGTTCAGCCTCAGCGAGCCGTCGCCCTTCAAATCCACCAACTCGTCCAGGATGAGATCCCGGTACACCGGCTTCCCGAAGGGGGCCAGCCCCATGAGCTTGTACTCCCCCGAATTCACCCGGAATCCCGTAAAATAGGTAAAGGCCGAATAGAGCAACCCCAGGGAATCGGGAAACTGGAGTTCCCGGTGCAATTCGAGCCCCCTGCCCCGGCCTACACCATAGCTTGCCGTGGCCCATTCCCCCACCCCGTCCACCGTCAGGATCGCGGCCTCATCGAAAGGGGAGGGATAGTACGCGGCGCCGGCGTGCGCTTCGTGGTGCTCGGTGTAGAGCACATCACCTTCGAAGCCCAGTTGTTCCTCGACGATTTTGGGAACCAGTAGTTTCTGACGCAACCAGGCCGGCATGGCCCGTACCCAGGTGGCCACGCCGCGCGGCGCTATGTGCAGATAGCTCAAAAGAAGGCGCTCGAAGGTGAGAAACGGCTTGTCGTAAAACACCATGCACGCGAGGTCTTCGACGCCGATTCCAGCCTCGTCCAGGCAGTATCGTGCCGCATCCACGGGAAAGGACGGATCATGCTTTTTCCGGGAAAACCGCTCCTGCTGGGCCGCCGCCACGATGTCTCCGCCGGAGACGAGGCACGCCGCGCTGTCGTGGTAAAAACAGGATATTCCGAGAATGTGCATGAACTCCCCCAGCCCGGTGAACGAATGCCGGCCGCTCCGGAGGCGACCGGCCGCTGTCCATGCCCGGCAGGTTCCCGCCGAAAGGTCCCCGCTGGATACGGAATCCCGCAACGCGTCCACGCGTGCATTGGGGCCGCAATGGTCCGGCCACTCCGGCGAACGAGTGCGGGCATCATACGCTATAGTCGAGGTGTTCGGGAAGAACAGGACGGTCAATCGCGCGAATCACGCCAAACCAAGGGGGCCGGGCCGAATGGCTGCCCCCCCGGCATACCCGAAAACAACCGCGTTGCCCCCGCACCGCTGGGGACGTAGCCGGTGGTTCCCGCGCAAATGAAATCAGCTTTCGATATGCGGCGGCTCTGCTTTCATGATCCTGACAACCGTGGCTCCGCGGGCAAAAAAGAGGGGTGTGGCGCATTTGATGAACACCGCCACACCCCAATATTGTACCCGTACCGGCCTACCAGGCCATGGAAAAACTCAGAATCGACAGCCTGGTCAAAAACGATGAGATGCAAGGCGCGCGAATTTCGAGGAGGGTGGGGTGGTTCCGTGCGAAGCGCGGGTTCACCCAACAAACAAACCGGGCGAAGCGAGACCCCATTCCGTCGCCCCGGCGAAGGCCGGGGCACAGGTGCACGCACTACCCCGTCTCCTCAACACCTCGTAACCTCAACACCTCGTCACCTCACAACCTCGTCACCTCACAACCTCGTCATTCCTACGAAAGCGGGAACCCAGTATCGTTGGTTGAGTCAAGACTTCGCGCATCCTTGACCCAACCTGCCTACCGGCTTCGACAACGCCCCGGAACACCAGGCGCTTTGGATTCAATATGGACCATACACCCGGACCCCGGCCTGCGCCGGGGTGACGAGCGGTTGGGGCGTTCCGAAAACAACCGGCTGTCCCGTTTCCCGTCGCCTTCGAAATCAGAGGGTCCACATCGAAAAACAGCATACAGGGTTGGCGTACAACCGGTACGTCGCACCGACGGGAAACGCGCCGCGTACCGGACGGATCGCGTTTTTCAACAGGCTGTCAGGCGGGCGGGGCGCGGGCCGCGAAAACCGGGGGGCGACCGTTTCCGGCCGCCCCGACCTGTTTTCGCGCCCATGCCCGTGCTTACTTTCTGAGCACCTTCTTGTCGATCTTTCCCACCGTGGTAAGCGGAAGCTCTTCGCACACCTCCACCTGTTTGGGAACCTCGTAGGGCGAGAGCTTTTCCTTGGCCATGGCGAGAATCTCCCCCGCGACCTTGTCCTTGTCCGCGCCCTTGTGGGCCGGGTCCAGGGTGACCCACGCCTTGACAATCTCGGAGCCGGGCCGCTCCGGATTGGGATGGCCGGTAATGGCGATCATGTCCACGGCCGGGTGCCCGATCAGCACGTCCTCCACCTTTCGCGAGAAGACCTTGAAGCCTCCGACGATGATCATGTCCTTGGTCCGGTCCACGATGGACAGAAAGCCGTCCTCGTCCATGACCGCCACGTCGCCGGTGTGCATGAAGCCCTCCTCGTCCACCGCCTCCCTGGTGGCCTCGGGCCGGTTGTAATACCCGGCCATGACCTGCGGGCCGCGCACGCATATCTCTCCGGGCTTGCCCACGCCGACCTCCTCGCCGGTTTCCGGGTCCAGGAGCTTTACATCAGTGTTCCCGATGGGCAGCCCTATGGAACCCAGCTTCTTTTTACCCTGGGACGGGTTCATGACCGTAAGAGGCGACGTCTCGGTCATGCCGTATACCTCGAGCAGCCGGCCCTCGCCAATGATCTTCTCGAGTTCCATCTGGGATTCCCGGGGGAATGGCGAGGCGGCCGAGATGCAGACCTCGAGGTTGGAGTGGTCGAGTTTTTTGAACGTGTCGTTGGCCAGCAGCAGCTGGAACAGGGACGGCACGTTGACCAGGACGGTGGGCCTGTACTTGGCGATCTCGGCGCAGATGTGGTCCGTGTCCCGGGGATTGGGGATGAGCACCTGGGTCCAGCCCAGGTACACGCAGTTGGCGCAGAAGAACAGGCCGGCGATGTGGAAAAACGGGAAGCCGGAAAGCGCCACGCCCCGGCCCCTGTCCCAGCCCAGCCAGTGCTGGACGATCAGAAGGTCCGCCACCGCGTTCCTGTGGGACAACTGGGCGCCCTTGGGCGTGCCCGTGGTGCCGCCGGTGTACTGGATGTAGGCGATGTCGTCCGGGGTCAGGTCGACGTCCGGGTGTTCCTCCGGGAACCTGTTGCCCCTGATCACCTGGTCCATGGTGTACACGGTCTTCCCGGACAGGGGGGTGACCTTGCCCGAGGGTATCTTTTTGAGCAGCTTGCCCAGAATGCCCTTTATTTTCGGCAGAAAACCCGCGATGGAGGCGGCGACAACCACCTTCAGTTCCGGAAGTGTCTCCGCGATGTTGACCAGCCGGCCCGCGAAGATGGCGTCCAGGGTGACCAGACCCTTTGCGTCGGAATCCTTCAGCTGGTAGGCCATCTCCTCCTCGGACAACAGGGGGGAGACGCCGGAGACCACGCACCCGGCCTTGAGGGTCCCCAGCCAGGCGATGACGTATTCGGGAATGTTGGGAAGGTTTATGCCCACGACGTCGCCCTTTTTCAGGCCCGCGTCCCGGAGCATGTTGGCGAAACGGTTGGAGCAGGCGTCGAGTTCGGCGAAGGTGATGTTGGTGCCCATGTACGCGAGGGCGGTTTTGTCGGCGTACCTGGCGACGTTGTCCTTGATGATGTCGACGTAGTTGTTTTCCCACACTGACGGGTCGAGGTCTTCGACGCCCTGGTCCCAGGATTTTCTCCAGATCTGCTCCATAGGTTCCTCCTTGGTGAGTTTTGCGGCCCGTACGGACGAACGCCCGTTCGTTTTATCGGCCAGGGAATTCGTGGCGGTTCGCACCGCCGACTACGCGGTCACTCGCTCATGAAAACGGATGATTCAAATGACAATGGATACCCTTTCATTCGGGAGAGTTAAACCATGAAACCGGGGTGTTTGGCAAGCCCCGGGTTCAACAGGCTGGTGAATCAGGGCGTGTACAGCACCACGAGGCACCGTGTATGCTCGTCGGACAGGCTTTTGAGTTTGTGCGGCGTCTCCGAGTTGAAGCGCATGGATTCGCCGGTTTTGAGGTGGTGGGCCCTGGCGCCCAGGGTCAGTTCCAACTCCCCCTCCATCACGAACACGTACTCCTCGCCCTCGTGCTTGTACGCCACGGGCTTGTGGGCGCGCCGGGATTCGATGGTGACCATGAACGCCCGCAGGTGTTCGTTCTCCGCGCCTGGAGTCAGGGTCTTGTAGGAGTAGGTCTCGGTTCGCTTGACGTATTCTTTGGCCCGCTGGTCCCGGATGGCCTCCCGTTCCCCGGAGCCCAGGAAGGTTCCGGGGTCCACGCCCAGCGCCCGGGACAGGCGCAACAGGAAACTCACGGAGGGATTCACCTCCCCTGTCTCCACCTGCTGCACCGTCTCCGGCGGCTGCCCGGTCCTTTCGGCCAGTTCCTCCACCGACCATCCGCGGCCCTCGCGCAGTTTCCGGATTTTCTCGCCGGCCCCGCTGGCGCCCGGCGCGTCCGTTTCCCCGGCGGCGCACACCGAGTCGGCCAGGCTGCGCATGGCTGCACGGTTGACCTGTTCGATGAGCAGGGGCAGGAACTGTCTGGCGTCGGCCACCGCGCCCAGGTCGGCGCGCTGGAAGATCGGGGCTTCCGGGTCGCGGTTCACGGCCACCATGAGGCCGGAGCCGGTGATGCCTGCCGTGTACTGTATGGCTCCCGAGGTGCCCACGGAAATCAACAGGCGGGGCCGGACCGATTTCCCTGTCTGGCCGATCAGCCGGTCCTCGGCCACCCAGTGGTTGAGTACCGGCGGGCGGGTGGCGCCCACTTGTCCACCCAGGGCGCGGGCAAGCTCCCGGGCAAGGCCGAAACCGTCGGCGCTTCCAAGGCCCGCGCCTCCCACGACCACGACGTCCGCGTTTTCCAGGTCCCTGGACTGCGTCGGGGCGGTTGTCCTGGACAGCAGGCGGACTCCGCCCGGCGGGGCCTCCACTCCGGTGGCGGCGAACTTTTCGATGCGGGTGGCGTCCGGTTCGGCCACGAACCCGGCCCTGGCAAAGGACCCGGGTTGCACGGTGACGAATCGTTGGGCGCAGTGGTCCGCGAATCCGATCCGCGCCATGATGGAGCCGCCCCAGGCCGGGCAGTCGCATACCAGCGCGCCTTCCCGTACCTCCATGGCCACGCAGTCGGCGGCCAGCCCCGCGCCGGCAAGGGCCGAGGCGCGGGCCGCCAGTTCCCTGCCGAATTCGTTCAGGCTGAACAACACGGCGAACGGTTTTCGCTCCAGCGTCAGCTCCGCCAGGGTGGGGGCATACACGTCGGCGCGCGGAATGTCGAACGCAGGGTGCTCCACCCGGAGCACCCGGGAGGCCCCCATGGCAAGCAGTTCGTCCGCCGCCCGTTCCGCCTCCACGCAGGGCACGTCCCCGGAATCGGACCGGGTGGCGTCGCCGGTGAACAGCACGGCAACGCACTCGCCGTCCGCCGCCCGGGCCGCTTCCAGCCCCGCGGACAGCACACGGGCGGTAGCCCGGAAAAACCGGGGCCCGCGAAGGTCCGCCATCACCCATACGTCATTCGAGGTGTTTTCCGCCATGTCTTTGATCCGATCCGATCTAATTGACGAGGCCCGCGGCGGCCAGCCGCTCCACCAGGGCGGAGGCCTGCTCCTCGGGACTGCCGTCCAGAAACTCGCATTGCCTGTCCCTGGACACCACGGCCATATCCAGCACCACGGTGGGAGAACCCGCCTCGCCGACGACACCCGGATCGATGCCCGCGTCCTTCGCCGTCATCCGCTGGACCGTCTTGTCCGTAAACACCCTCTCGATGGCGCCCAGTCCCACGTCCCGGGTTTCCCCGGCGTCGGGATGCACGGTCAGGGCGCACGGCAAATCCAGGGAGTACTCCTCCACGAACCCGTCCGCCTCGCGAACCGCCACCAGGGTGTCTTCCTCCATGCGCGTCTCCCGGACGTTGCAAACCAGCGGCATGTCCAGCATCGTGGCGCACTGCGGGCCGACCTGGCCGGTGTCGCTGTCGCTGGCGCGGGCCCCGAAGAGGACCGCGTCGGCCCGGGGCAATGTTCTGATTGCCGCGGCAAGGGCCCTCGAGGTGGCCAGGGTGTCGGCTCCCGCCAATACGGGGTCGCACAGCAGGACCGCGCGGTCCGCGCCCAGCGCGAGAGCCTCGAACAGCGCGGGCTCGGCGGCCGGCGGTCCCATGGACAGCGCCGTGACGGTGCCTCGGGTGACGCGCGCCAGTTCCACGGCGCGCTCGATGGCCGGCCTGTCGAAAGGGTTGAGGCCTGAGTTTTCGGGGGTGCGCACGACCTTGCCCGCGGGCGCGGCCAGGGTCACGGACTTTATGCAGACGACGACGTGCATGAATACTCCTCAGCCGGCGAGCACGCTTCGCGCGATCACGGCCCGGTGTACCTCGGAGGTGCCTTCGTAAATACGCGTGACCCGCGCGT
>JBKHBM010000007.1:0-75349 GCA_046542385.1 Desulfatibacillaceae bacterium
ACAGCCGGCAGGTCTCTTCCTTGCATCCGCACCACCTGAGACCGCTCACGGATTCGGGTCCTAGTTTTTCAACGGACTGATACGGCACACAACAGTTCCACATCCGGCCCGTTCGGTTCAAGTGGAAAGTTGCCTGTCCGGCAATCCCGGCGTCGCCCTGCCATCGCCGCGCCTCTTCCGATTGAACGGACCAGACGGTTTCCGCAAAGGGCGCCGCCAATGAAAACGGGGCGACAGGTTTTCCCGCCGCCCCGTTCATATTGTCTCCCCCGGCCTCGCCGGACCGTGTGATGAGCCTATCGGTGCTCGAAACCGGTGCTGATGACCCGGACGTCGGGCATGAACCGGCGCATCTCCTCCATGCCGTACCATTCCAGCCGGGCGATCTTTTCGTCAAAGTCCTCCACGGGTTTGTCGGCGGCCAGCAGGTAGATGTTTTCCTTACCCTGATGCTTGTCCAGTGTGTACCACATGTCCCTGTCCGGGAGCAATTTTTGCTCTCCCTTTTCCATGCGTCCCTGGTGCAGGGGCTGTATTTTTCCGGCGCTGTCGTGCAGGAGCACGTACACGTGGGACGGCTCATTCATCGTGACGCCGACCTGGAAGTCCTCGCCGGAGCGAAGCACCGAGCCCTTGTCCAGTTCCTTCCGTTCCCGGTTCCAGGCCGCTCCCCTGAACACAGCCCCGTCGTTTTGCGCGCCGAACAGGGTCAGCATGGCCGGGGACTGTTCCGGGGCTGCGGCCTTCCTGGCCACCGTGTTGTTTTCCGCCGGATCGGGCGCGTCGCCCCCCACCAGGCCGAACTGCACCACCACCAGCACCAGTACGGCCATGGCCGCCACCGGCGCGAATTTGGGAATGGCCCCGCCGGACGGGAACAACCGGCGAGCCAGGCCTCTGACCTTTTCCAGGATCCCGCCAATGTTTTCCGGGCGTTTGGAAGCCATGGCGTGGACCGCGCCGGCGAGCTCGGGCGACATGGCAGGTGCAGGGAGGGCCCGAGCCGCCTCCTCGCGGGCGGCCAAAAGGTCCGTGGCCATCGTGGCGCAGTGAGGGCACTGCTCCAGGTGATCGTCCAGTTCCGGCGTGGTGTCACCGTCGAAAACCGCGCTCACCACCTTTTCCGTCATGCCGCATTCTCCGGCGGCGAGACCCGCGGCGTAGGCGAGAGCGAGCGCCGGAGTGATTTCCGGCAGGGCCTCTGTCTCCCCGACGGTTCCAGGCGCCCACCAGCATCTGGCGTCGTAGTCCCGCTCTACAAGGGCGGGATAGAGGTCACCGGCTATTTCAAACTCGCCCGCGTGCACGGCGAAGACGTCCTCCAGGCGATGCACGGCCCGCAAAAAGCGACCCGTCCCCTGCCGCAGTTCGGCCACGCCCCGCAGGGCGCTGGCCGCGTTGGCCACCATCGCCGCACGCACCATGGTGTCGTGGGCAAGTTCGCGGCGCGACTCCTTCTCCCGATTCTCCGACTCCGCCAGGCACGCGCGCCGGGAAAGGTCGGCAAGGCCGGCCACCTGGGTCTGGATCCTGTCCACCCGGGCCGTGAAGGAATCGTTGACCATGTCCGGAATCCGCCGCCCCTGCTCTTCCACCAGCCGGGCGAACGCATCATCCGCGCGGGAAACCAGTTTGTCGATGCGCCGGGTGTACGGGGCATATTCCCCGGGGGCCCCGCCCAGCATGGCCATGGCCCGGTGGGACCGCGCCCGCGACATCAGCATGAGCAGCAGCAGGTAGTCATGATCGACACCCTCGGGCGGCCGCCTGAAAGCCCCGACCGCGTAGAGATACGTGGAGGCGTCTTCAAGGGCCTGCCCGAAGACCTCCTCCCAATATTCATTTCCCTCGTTCATCCGGCTCATTTCCAAGCTCCCTGAGCGTGTTGTCCCAGCACCCCGTCCGGGGTTCTTCCTCAAATTTCCAGTTCGTCGAATTCCTCTTCCAGGCCGTCAAGATACCGGCGCCAGCCACCGCTCTCCCGTTTATACGGCTTGAGGCGTTTTTTCATCTTCCCGTTGTCGTCCCGGGATGCCCGGGCGTCCTGGTCTTCCGAGACCACTCCCCACCCTTCCCTGCTGCACAGGTTGAGATTCCGCCGACGCGCCTCGTTTCGGATTTTTTCGAGCTGCATGTTCCGCATCTCGGAAAAACTGAGGCCGGCGTCCGCGTAACAGGTCATCAGGTTGTAATCCCCGCCCTCCAGCATGGCCGCCTTGACCACCATGGGCCGGTCGGGCATGAGACAAAACATGTCATTTTCATCCCAGTCCGAGTAGAACATGGCGTATCGCGGCGCAGCTCCTCCCTCCCGAAGGGCGTCGGAAACCATGTCCAGGTATGCCTGCTCCAGATCCCGGACATGCGGTGTGCATGATTCGTACAGCCCGCAACGTCCCGCTGGCCCCTCGCAGGGCGGTTCAAACGCATGTTCCACAAAATACGGGCACCCCAACTCCTGCAGGCGGCTCACGCAGATCGTGATCTCGGACTCGTTCAGGGACGTCTGGGCACCCGCGTTGGCGGTCTCGGAAAAGTTGGTGACGTGTTTGACCGCGTGGGACCTCAGTTTTTCATCCTTCCAGAAAAGGACGATGCGCAGGCAATCCCGGCTTCCCGAGGACCTGTCGGGCACGGCTTGGGCCAGCGGAATCTCGCGGAAACGTTCGTGTGTCATGGCTTATCGGGATCACAGCTTAATACAGGGGTTGTTCAAGGGGCTTCTTCCAGTTTTGTTACCAGAATAGTCTTGAGCGGAAAAAAGGCGGTGACAAAAAACCGCGATACCGCGGGTGGCGCCGTTCCCTGCGCACGGCCCCTGATACGGGCCCGGTGCGGCTCATCGCGGCGCACCCGGACCCCGGACAGTCGCGATCCCGGACCCGGAACGCGCCAGGGATAACAGTTGTGACGGCCGCAGGCAGGTCGCGGCATACGCCCTGACCAGACGGAGTTTCAGGCGCCGGATTTCGTGCTCTTCGTTGAACTGGGGATACAGGTGCGCTGGCAGGACGTCAGGATCCACGCCCAGGTCCTCGGCGAGCCGGGTCCCGGGAAACGGGACGACGAGGTGGAAGGAGGTGTAGGTCGCGGACAACTCCCGAGCCAGGCGCACTGTCTGGTGCATCTCCTCCACGGTTTCCCCGGGAAATCCCAGATTCATGAACACCGCCGTGCGGATTCCGGCTTCACGGCACAGGCGGACCGCACGCCGTGCGTCCGAGACGCGTATCCCCTTGCCCGTGGCAGCCAGGATCCGGTCGCTGCCCGATTCCACGCCGAAATGGATGAGGGAACAGCCGGCCCGGCGCATGGCCTGCAACAGATCGGCGTCCACGTCCGACACCCGGGTCTGGCAACACCAGGAGATTCCACCGGGCGACCGGGCCAGCCGGTCGCACACCTCCATCACCCAGGACCTTTCGAGGCAGAATTCGAGGTCCATGAAGTAGAGGTTGCGCACCCCGCGGCGCAGAGCCGCATACCCTGCTTCCGCGGCCACCCGTTCCGGGCTCTTTTTACGGTGCCGCCTGCCGTACATGCCCAGGTAACAGAAGGTGCAGCCATGCGGGCAACCCCTGGACCCTTCCAGGATGGCGAATCTCCGGCCCATGGGACCGTATCGGTACGCGTTCATGGGAAGCCGGTGGAAGGCGGGCATGGGCAGTTCGTCCAGGTCCGCGACAAATCCCCGGTCCGGGGCCTTGCGCAGGACGCCATTTTCAAGCCGCGCCGTGCCCGGAACGTCCTGGTCCGCGCCGCCCGTCCTCGCAACTTCGAGGATGGTCCCTTCCGGCTCCCCCATGACGGCGGCCCGGGCTCCGGTGGCGGCCAGCACGGCCGCGGGCCTCTCCGTGCAATGGGCGCCCAGCACGTACAACCGGTCCCCGGGAACGTAATCGCAGGCATCGAAGAAATACCGGATGTCCAGAGCCGGGCACTGCCAGCGGTCGTAGGGCGAGGACGTGACGAAGACCATGTCGTGGGCGCGGGCCGCCCTGAACAAGTCGCTTCCCCGGCAGGGCCGCGCGTTGGCGTCCAGGATGGTGACGAAAAAGCCTTCCCTTTCCAGCATGGACGCGGTGACCGCAAGGGACAGGGGCGGCCAGACCCTCCGGAACTGGGGTTGCTTCTGGCGGCGGATGCCCCGCCATGCCGGGTTGACCAGCAGTATCCGTTTGGCACGGTTCACTCGGGAAGGTCTCCGAAAGACGTGATCACGGGACGGAACCCCAACAGGGCCCGGGACAGCTCCGGGGACTCGGCCAGCCCGCGGTCGTGCTCCCAGTCGTAACCCCATCCGCCGTAACGCGCCTCGGAGTCCCCGTCGGGTTGCCCGGGATGCAGCATCACCTCCACCACAGGATGGTGCTCCGCGAGCCTTCCCAGCATGTCCGCGACGTAGTCGACGGACAGGCGGCCGCCCGCGTGAAGAAAACCGATGGTGGGATGCGCCGGCATGCTTCCCGGCAAATGAGGCAGGACGTGTCGACGGCACCAGCGATGCAGAAGCCTCCATTCGAGGTATCTCGCAAGTCCGGCCCCCTTGGCCAGGCGGTCCCGAAGATGGGTCCGGATACGGCTTATGCCGAACTCACGGGCAAGGTCCACGCACAGGGGAAACAATCCCGGAAGCATGTGCGCCCACTGGTGTCCGTCCAGGTGCGTGGGGGTTATGCCGGCTTCCATCACCTTTTCGATCTGGGCGCGCCATTCCCGTTCCACCGCCGGAATGTCGATCCGGTCGCGAAACGCGGCCATCGCCGTTGTCCCCAAACCCGGGAACCGCCCTTCCCCGTCCAGGGAACCCTGTTCCACAACGGGTTCGCCGGCCACCGGCGCTTCCTGGGTGAGATAAAGATGCACCCCTACGCCCAGGTAACCGCACGTGGCGGCCCGGGACACCGCGTCGTCGAAGGCGGGTCCTCCGGGAACCAGGGAGGTGCTCCTGACCACGCCGTTCCTGTAGGCGTGCACTATGCCGGCGTTGATCCCGGGCGTGAGCCCGAAATCATCGGCATTGAACACGATCCGGCACCTTCGCGGTTCAGTCTCCGGATTGTCCGCCTGCATGTTCCTTGTCCTTTCGCCGGTCGGCGATTCGCAGTGCGAAAAAGCACAGGGCCGCGGCCGCGCCGAGTCCGGCCCAGACCTCCCGGGTCCGCTCAAACCACTTGCCCGGTTCATCCACCACCACCGAATCCTGGGTGAGCACGGTATGGTGGCGGCCATTTTCATCCCATTCCACCACGCAGAAGACGGGGTAGACGTCCGACGGCGTGGCGTGAGCGTTCATCACAAAAAAGGCGGCTTCGGCCATATCGTCCGCGGGCGCCAGGATCGTGGCCTCGGGACGGTCACAGGAAAACTCCCGGGGCACCACCAGCCGGGCGGACACTTTTCTGTCCCGGCCGGACAGGTTTTGTATGAGAACGTCCAGGGTACCCCTGCCGGGCAGAGAGAAGATTTCCATGAATGCGTCGAGGCCGGGCTCCGTCTTTTCGCCCACGGTGAACACGGCGCAATGCACCGCTGAAAATGGCCGCCATCCCTCGTCATAATACAGGGTGCGAAGCACGACCGGCCAGGTCCCGGCCGCCTTGTCCGGGTAGGGTACATGGAACCGGGCGGTTTCGTGGTGTTCCGGCTCCAGGGTTTCCCAGGCGGGGCCGGGAATTTCACGGCCGAACACGGTGATGGTGGGGAGCACGTTTCGTGCCACGTCCGTGCCGTCGTTGTACACGTCCAGCACGACATCCAGGCCGTGTCTGGTGGTTGTGAGGGACATCTCCGTGCGCGTTACGATGATTCCGGCGGCGCTCGCCCCCGGAGCCGCGCACGTCAGCAGGAACAGGATCGCGGCAAGCATCACAGCGATACGACGGTTGCCGCGCCGCATGGTCATTTCACCTCGGCCAGAAACTTCTCCAGCCCCCGGAGGTCGCCAACGGTGTACACCGCCGTGTCCGAATCCCGGGGCAGGGTCTTTTTCAGCATGCCGGCCAGCACGTTTTTGGGGCCGACCTCCGCGTACACCTCCACTCCGGCGTCCCGCATGGCCAGCATGGCGTCGTACCACAGAACGGGGCTGGTCAGCTGCCGGGCCATGGCTGCCTTGATGTGTACGGGGTCGGTTGACGGTTCGCCCGTAACGTTCAGCACCACGGGAATCCCCGGGGGGGCGAAGTCAAAGCCTTGGAGATAGTCGGCGAACTCGTCTCTTGCGCCGGCGATGAGTTCACTGTGCCACGCGCCGGAAACCTTCAACGGCACGGCGCGGGCCCCCTTTTCCCTGGCGATGTCGGCTGCCTTTTGCGTTGCCTCCGGGGAACCCGTCACCACGATCTGCCTTTCCGTGTTGTGGTTGGCCACCGCAACGACGCCAGTGGAGGCGGCCTTTTTCACAACCTCCCGCACGTCGTCCATGTCCATGCCCACCACGGCCCACATGGCGCCCTTGTACCTTTTCGCCTCCCGGTCCATCAACACGCCGCGACGATGCACCAGGCGCAGGCAGGCCTCCATGTCCAGGCAGCGGGCCTGGCACAGGGCCGAGTATTCCCCAAGGGAGTGCCCGGCGGTGATCGCCGGAGCGACGCCTTCCCGCCGGAGTGCCTCCAGACAGGCCAGGTTCACTGCGGTTACCGCGGGCTGGAGGTTCACGGTCTCGGTGAGTTCCTCCATGGGGCCGGAGAAGCAAAGTCTACGGATATTGGCTCTGGCGATCTCGTCGGCCATGTCGAAGATCTCCCGGACAAAGACGAACTCGTCGAACAGGTCCTTGCCCATGCCCACGGCCTGGGAGCCCTGCCCGGGAAAAATGCAGGCGATTTTGCGGGTCATGAATTCCTCACTCCAAAATCCGGCCTGAATCCGTGAGCGGTCTCAGGTGGTGCGGATGCCAGGAAGAGACCGCCCCGGAGGGCGAAAAATCCTTTCACCCAACGGGTGAAACGAAGATTTGTTCAAGAACACGCAAAAAGGCCCGATTTATGGGGTTCCTGAAAGTTTTTTCAATATTTTCGTCACGGATTCAGGTCCGGGTTATTCCTCGGGTTCCTCCAGTCCGAATATTCGGCGCACCGCGTCCAGGTGGCTCCTTTTCGCGTGTTCGTCCATGCCACCGTCCTTGAGGTACTGGATCGGATCGTGCAACAGCTTGTTGACGATGGATTCGGTCAACCTGTCGATGGCGGCCCGGTCCTCCTCGGAGAGGTTTTCCAGCTGGCGCAGGGTGCGGGCCGTTTCCGCCTCGCGCACGGCCCGGGCCTTCTCCTTGAGGCTGACGATGGTAGGTACCACGTCCAGTTCCGAGAACCACTTGCGGAATTTCACCACGCCCTCGTCCACGATGGATTCGGCCCGTATGGCTTCCTTCCGCCGCTCCCTGATGTTCTGGTCGATCACGCCGTTCAAGTCGTCGATATCGTACACGTACACGTTGGACAGCCTGTTCGCCGCCGGGTCCACGTCCCGTGGCAGGGCTATGTCGATGAAAAACAGGGGCCGGTTCTTCCGTGCACGCAACACTCCCTTCACGTCGTCCCTGGTGATCACGAACCCGGGAGCACCCGTGGAGCTGATGATGATGTCCACTTCCTTCAGGTATTCCGGAATCTCGGAAAACCGCACCGCCCTGCCTCCAAACCGCATGGCGAGATCCACTCCCCGCTCGAAGGTGCGGTTGGCCACGTATATGCCGGACACGTGGTTGCGCAGCAGGTGCTCCACGGCCAGCTCGGCCATCTCCCCTGCTCCGATCAGCAGCACCTTCCTTCCGGCCAGGGCGTCGAATATCTTTCTGGCCAGTTCAACGGCCGCGTAGCTGATGGACACGGCGTGGCCTCCGATGCCGGTTTCCCTGCGCACCCTCTTGGCCACGGAGAAGCTCTTGTGCATGAGACGGTTCAGCACGGTGCCCGAACTGCTGGTTTCCGTTGCGGTGCGATAACTGTCCTTGATCTGCCCCAGTATCTGGGGCTCTCCCAGCACCATGGAATCCAGGCTCGCCGCCACCCGGAACACATGGCGCACGGCCTCGTCGCCCATGTGCGCGTACAGGTGATTCTCCAGCTCCGCCACTGGAAGGTTGTTGTCCTCGGCCAGAAAACGCTTGATCCCGGACACGGCGTCGTCCGGGTCACGGACCGCGGCAAGCACCTCGGTGCGGTTGCACGTGGAGACCAGGACCGCCTCGTCGACTCCTTCGACGCCGTGCAGCTTCTCCAGGGACGCACGGGTCCTGTCTTCCGAATATGCCAGGCATTCCCGCATCTCCACAGGCGCGGTCCTGTGGTTGAGTCCGACTAGTACGATGTCCATGTCAGATCTTCGTGAACCGGCCGTGGTGGCCTTCCATGAAAAAATTCACGCCGAAAAAGGTGAACAGAAGGACCACCAGGCCGATGATGGCCATGATCGCGGTTTTCCTGCCGCGCCAGCCCACGGCCAGCCGTTCGTGCAACAGGGCGGCGTACACCAGCCAGGTCACCAGTGACCAGACCTCCTTGGGATCCCAGCTCCAGAAGCGGCCCCATACGATCTGCGCGTACACGCATCCCGTGGCAATGCCCGCCGTCAGCATGGGAAAGCCGAAGGCCACCAGCGCGTACCCCATCCGGTCCAGGCTGTCCAGGGAGGGGAGTCTCCTGAAGATGAATCCGTGCTTCTTCCGCTTGATGGCCCGTTCCTGCAGGAGGTAGATGGCGCCGACCGCCGCGGCCAGCACGAATGCGCCGTCGCCCAGAAAGATCGCGGTGATATGGATGAATACCCAGAATCCCGAAAGCAGGGCCTCCTGCCCGGTGCCGCCTTCCGGCAGCCCCGCCACAACCAGCATGCATACCGCCACCAGGGGGGCCGCCACCGAACCCAGAACCATCAGCCGGAAACGCCACTGGAAAACCAGAAAGACCACGGCAATGGACCAGGAGGCGAAGGACAGCGTCGACCTCAGCGTGTGGGTCGGAAAATGGCCCAGCCGCTGCATGGCAAGAACCAGGACGACCAGATGAACGCACGTGGCCGCCACGAACGCCCTGTGGCCGAAACGGTGCCAGGACCGGTCGTGCCGCGTCAGATATCCCAGGTAGCCCGCGCCGGCCGCCATGTAGCCGACGATGGCCACGTACAACAAGACGATTTCCATGATCCGTCCATCCGGTCCGGGCGGCTGGGCCCGGCTTCAGGGCATCATTCGCCCACGGTTGTCCTGTATATCTCCACCGGCCTGCCCGAATCGGACATGATCTGCTTCTCCTCCCAGCCCAGGAAGGACGCCCTGTCCGCGAAATCCATGCCTTCCGGCAGTATCCACCCCATCACTCCCGCCTCGCCCGGCTCGATGAACACGTTCAGCGCGGCCCCGGCATTCCCTTTAGGCACCAGCGTGACCGTGGCCCATCTTTCCGTGATGGCAATGTCCGGTGAAAAGGGTTGGACCCCGGGTTCCAGCGAAGACGGCGTCGACCTTGTAAACAGACTGGCCTCACGGTCCGCCGGGTCCATGCCCAGGTCCCTCGCCACGGACCTGGCCACCTGCACCGGCGTCCTGTCGTCCCCACCGAAGAACAGGGTCTCGGGGACGAAGCGCTCCATGGGCCTCTTCACGTATCCGGCTATTCCACCGTCCTTGACGTACACGCAGTACCACTCCGCCGGCTGGTTGCCGGTTTGGACGACATGTACCAGCGTGGGTTGCCGATCCGGTTCCACGGGCCACAAATAGGGCGCCACATCCCGGTCGTACCGCATGAACGGCATGTTGTGCTCGTCCACCACGATCACCAGAAAGCCCCTGCCCGGGACCCCCACGATCTTCTTCAGGAAGCCCATCGCAAGCCCGGCCGCGGCCCTGCGCCTGTCGCGGATGCTCTGGTCCGGCGGGCCGGCCTTTGCCTCCCTCCCCGCCAGGGTGGCCTTTATGGGCCGTATCACCGACTTGTAACGGTCCGCCAGAGCCTCGCTCCCCTGGAAATAGGGCTCGAATCCGGCAAGATAGGCCTCGGCCTCACGGGAACGGCCAAGGCGGTGCATGGCGTCCGCCTTGATCAGGATGAGATCGAGCGCCGTGCCTATCCCCTGGTCCATGAAGTCCATCGGATCGATCCTGTCCAGATGCTGCTCTGCCTTCCCGTAGTCGCCCGTGGCATAGTACAGGACGCCGAGGATCTTGTGTGCCTGGTAGTTGCCCGGGTTCCTGCTCAACTCCTGTTCCAGCATGTCCGCGATCTCCATCGCCCTTTCCGGGTTCTCCCGGTAAGTGCGGATGGTTTCCTGGTATGGCGAGGCCAGGCTGGCTGGCTCCGTCGGGAATACGGTTTCCGGGGGAGCCACGTTCAGCGCCGGAGGCGGCCGCCTGGGAACCAGCAGCAATCCGGGCGGCTCTTCCCCGGCATCCTGGCCGGTGGCGGCATCGATTTCCTCAGGCACCTCGATTTCGACCCCCTCCTGCCGGGCCTGGGCATGGAGCGACGTCACGAACAGGGCGGCGATCACCGCCAGAGCCGCACAAAGGATCCGCAGGGAGTGCAATCTTTCGGACATGATGACTTTTCCAATCGTTTTCATTGTCTGATGTTGTCCCGGGAAAGGTCCCGGAGGGTTTCAGGCGCGATTTCCGCCAGGGTGAATCCCGGTCCCAATACATGGGCGAGCAACTGGTCGATGCCCGTAACGTCCCGGTTTCTCACAAGGTCCAGAAGGCCCCTGTCGATGATTGCGCCAAACAGGGACCTGTGCTCCTCAGGTGCGTGCTCTTTGGCCAGCAGCCTGGACCGCGCCGCGCCCATGATGTCGAGAAACGGACCGTACTCGGGACCGAAACGCTGTTCCAGTTCGCGGCGCAACCGCTTGGCGAACGCGGGACTCTTTCCCCCGGTGGATATGGTGAGCACGAGAGCGCCCCGCCGCAATACCGAGGGCAGGATGAAGGTGCATTCCCGGGGCCTGTCAGCCACGTTCACCAGCAGGTTTCTCTCCCGGGACTGGACGCCCACCTTTTCGTTGGTCGGTTCGTGGTCCGTGGCGCATATCACCAGGAATACGCCGTCCAGGTCCGAGGTGCGGTATTCCCGGACGTGGGCAGTGATCGTGCCGTCGGAGGCCAGCTGTTCGAGGTCCGGGTGCAGCGCGAGGCTCACCACGGTTACCCGCGCTCCGCATTCCAAAAGGGTGCGGACCTTCCTCAAACCCACGGCGCCGCCGCCCACTACCAGGCAGTGCCGGTCCGCCACGTCCAGGTGCGCGGGATAGTATCGCCGATTGTCCCCGCTCAAACCACAACCCTCATAAGATAATCTCCAACAGGTCGGTTGCAAGCACCAGGGGCCCGTCCCACGTTTTACGGCATTGCGCGGCCACGTCAACCCCTTCGCACTCGGGGTAGAAGTGGGTGAGCACCAGCTTGCCCACTCCGGCGCGTGTCGCCAGCGCGCCCGCGACGGACGGAGAGAGATGCCCCGGCACCCGCAGTTCGTCGGGCAGCGCCGCCTCGGTGATCAGCACGTCCGCGCCTCTGGCGATGTCCACCACGGCGTCGCACTCGTCCGTGTCCCCGGTGTACACCATGGATTTGCCGCCGGGAATAGTGACCCGGAACGCCACGCTTTGCGGCGTGTGCTCGACGGGCAGCGAGTCCACGCGGAAACCGTCGAAATCCACGGAATCCGGGCCCTTGGTGGACAGTTCGACAACGGGCATGAGACTTTCGTCCAGGTCCACCCACGCACCCCACGCGCGCTTGAGGCTGTTGTAGAAGTCCAGAAAGCCCTTGCCCGCCAGCACGGCGAATGGAGCGTCGCGTCCGTGGCCCGTGGGCGCCCTGCACGCGAACAGGAAGGACGGAAATTCGCCCGTGTGGTCCGTGTGGAGATGGGAGAAGAACACGTGGGTCACGTCCTTGTGGGAGCAACCCGCCTCCAGGAGCCGGCGAATCGTTCCCGTCCCCATGTCGAACAAAAGGTTGTGGCCGGAAAAACGCAATAGCACCGAGCACGAGGACCTCGCCAGCGAAGGCACCGCGGTTCCCGAACCCAGGATGGTGATTGTGGCTTGTGGCTCCTCCAATGAAGTGCGCTCCGATCCGGGTGTGTGCATGGGGTCGAAACAGGATTCGGGACGGCCGTCGCCCGAAAAATCTCCTGTTTAGATCAAATTGACAATAAAACGCAAGTGCTTATTTTTCAATAGAATTTTTGAATGACATTTGTTCCGGCGCCAAGGCCGGGAACAATTAACCAATGCAATGGAGGTTCCCATGGATTTCAATAAGTTCACCATCAAATCCCAGGAAATGTTGCGGGAGGCCCAAAGCCTCGCCTCCAGTGCCGGTAACCAGCAGATCGAGCCCGAACATCTTCTGGCCGCCATGCTCAAGGAAGAGCAGGGCATAGCCCGTTCCATGTTCCGGAAACTGGGCGCTTCGCCGGACGGCGTGCAAGACGAGGTCACCGCGGTGCTCGAGAACCTGCCCAAGGTATCCGGCATGGGCGTGGGGGAGAGCTTTTTGTCCAAGCGGGCAATGAAGGTATTGCAGGCCGCCACGTCCGAGGCGGACAAGATGAAGGACGAGTACACGAGCCAGGAGCACGTGCTGGTCGCCATCGCGGACGAAAAGGACGGCGAGGCCGCGAGGATACTGAAACGCAACGGTATAACCCGTGACGCCATTTTCAAGGCGCTGCAGGCCATCCGGGGCTCCCAGAGGATCACGGACCAGAACCCCGAGGAGAAGTACGAGGCGCTGGCCAAGTACAGCCGCGACCTCACGGATCTGGCCCGCAAGGGCAAGCTGGACCCCGTCATCGGCCGTGACGAGGAGATACGCCGCATCGTCCAGGTGCTGTCCCGCAGGACCAAGAACAACCCGGTGCTGATCGGGGAGCCCGGCGTGGGCAAGACGGCCATCGTGGAGGGCCTGGCTCAGAGGATCGTGCGCGGCGACGTGTCCGAATCCCTGAAGGACCGCACCCTGGTGGCCCTGGACATGGGCGCGCTGGTTGCGGGCGCCAAGTACCGGGGCGAGTTCGAGGACCGGCTCAAGGCCGTGGTCAAGGAGGTCGAGGAGGCCGAGGGCCGCATCATCATGTTCATCGACGAGTTGCACACCGTCGTCGGGGCGGGTGCGGCCGAAGGCTCGGTGGACGCGTCCAACATGTTGAAGCCGGCCCTGGCTCGCGGCTCCCTGCGGTGCGTGGGCGCCACCACCCTGAACGAGTACCGCAAATACATAGAAAAGGACGCGGCGCTGGAGCGCCGTTTCCAGCCCGTGTTCGCCTCCGAGCCCTCCGTGGAGGACACCATCAGCATCCTTCGCGGGCTCAAGGAAAAGTACGAGGTGCACCACGGCGTGCGCATCATGGACTCGGCCATCGTGTCCGCGGCCACCCTGTCCAACCGGTACATAACGGACAGGTTCCTGCCGGACAAGGCCATCGACCTCATCGACGAATGCGCGAGCCGGCTTCGCATCGAGATCGACTCCATGCCCGCGGAAATCGACGAGGTGCAGCGCCGCATCACTCAGGCGGAGATCGAGCGGGAAGCCCTGAAAAAGGAGACCGACCCGGCAAGCCGCGAGCGGTTGCAGAAGCTGGACGAGGAAATCGCGGAGTTGCGCGAGGACACCGACGCCATGGTGGCGCACTGGGAGAACGAGAAGACCGCCATCGCCGAGATCCGCGGCATCAAGGAGAAGCTGGAAAGCCTGAGCGTGGAAGAGGAGAAGGCGGAACGCCAGGGCGACTACGCCAAGGTGGCGGAACTGCGCTACGGCAGGACCAACGAGCTGAACGCGCGTCTGGAAAAGGCCAAGAAGGAACTGGAACAGTTGCAGGCGGAACGGCGCATGCTCAAGGAAGAGGTGGACGCCGAGGACGTGGCCGAGGTGGTGTCCCGCTGGACGGGCATCCCCGTGTCCCGCATGCTGGAGGGAGAACGGGAGAAGCTGCTCCGCATGGAAGAACGCCTGCACCGCCGCGTGGTAGGCCAGGACAAGGCCGTGGTGGCCGTGGCCAACGCGGTGCGGCGCGCCCGTTCCGGGTTACAGGACCCGAACCGGCCCATCGGCTCCTTCATCTTCATGGGACCCACGGGCGTGGGCAAAACCGAGTTGGGCAAGGCCCTGGCCCAGTTCCTGTTCGACGACGAAAACGCCATGGTGCGCATCGACATGTCCGAGTTCATGGAGAAACACTCCGTGTCCCGGCTCATCGGCGCGCCCCCGGGCTACGTGGGATACGAGGAGGGCGGCTACCTCACAGAGGCGGTACGCCGCAGGCCGTACTCCGTGGTCCTGTTCGACGAGATCGAAAAGGCCCACCCGGACGTGTTCAACGTGATGCTGCAGATCCTGGACGACGGCAGGATGACGGACGGGCACGGCAGGACGGTCGACTTCAAGAACACGATCGTAATCATGACCAGCAACGTGGGCAGCCAGTACATCCACGAACTGGGCGCCGGGGACCGCGAAGAGATGGAACGCCGCGTGCTCGAGACGCTGCGCGCCACGTTCCGTCCCGAGTTCCTCAACCGGATCGACGATATCGTGATCTTTGAAAGCCTCACCACGGAACACCTGGCCGAAATCGTCGGAATCCAGATGGAACGGCTGGTCAAAAGGCTGGCCGACCAGCAGATCGGCCTCGACATCACCGAGGAGGCCAAAAAGCTCCTGGGCCGCGAGGGCTGGGACCCGGCGTACGGGGCCCGGCCGCTCAAGCGGGTCATCCAAAAGAGGCTGGAAAACCCGCTGGCCATGGAAATTCTGGAGGGCAACGTGCCGCCCGAAAGCACCGTGGTGGCCGACGTGTCCGGCGAGGACATCGTCTTCCGGGTCGAGCAAAAGGCCGGGGAGCCGGAGACGGCCCGGGTCGAGGAGTCGGTCGAGGCATAGCAATCATTCCCGGAGCGCGGGGTAACGGGGGCCGTGCCCCCTCCCCGCGCCCCGTGGTCAAACCACCCCCGACTTTAGGCTTTGACATGAAAACGCGTCTGCTCTATCGTCGGAAGACTTCACCAAGGGCACGTCATGACGCACAAAAAAGCGGCGGCAACCGGCGCGCCCGGAAATTCAGGTGCACGGGGACGGAGCGACGCCACGACGAGGTCCCGCGGCGCCAGGCCGGAAAGAGGCATGAGCAAACCGGTTCACGCGGAAGACCACAAGCTGGCTCAGGAGATTTGCAAAAAACTCCAGGCAGGGGACGGCAATGCCATAGGGCCCCTGTATGAGCAGTACTACCGGCTGTTTCTGGCCGTGTGCCGCCGTCGTCTCATTGTCGCCGACAGCGCGCCCAAGGTGCTCAACAACTTCTGGCTGGAGATGTTGAACGCACGCGCCATATGCGCCTACGAGGGCAAGGCATCCCTTCGCACCTACCTTCTTCTCATCCTCATTCGCCGCTGCCACGACGAAAACCGCAAGGCCATCGCCAAGAGAAAGCGTGAGGCCTCCCAGGTGGAGGCGGCGGACGGCCCTCAGGACCTGGTGGAATCCCCGGAAAACGAAGTGCTGGGCCGGGAACGGTCCAAAATCATCGCGGAGGCCATGGAAATCCTTGAGCAGACGTCGCCCCGCGACGCCGTGCTGGTAAGGATGCACCTTTCCGGCTCGGATTACCGGGCGATGGCCATGGTGGAGCTGGGCAACGGCGACATGTCCGAGGATGAACTGGGCCGCCGGACCGCCGCCGTGAAAAAGCAGTTCACCCGGCCCAAGACGGGCTCCATGGCCAAATTCCGTTCCGCCGTGCTGCGGTGTGTCAGGCGACACGGCCTGGACTGGCGGGATTTGTTGTGACGACGGGGAATGAGCAACCCCGGGGCCGAACCCGCGCGCCGCGGTGTATTTGTTTCGCCCCTGCCCTTCCCGCTTCCTCATCCTTTTTGGCCTGCCTCCTTTTTCTCCCTTCCCACCGCACCGATGTAGATGGCGGCGAGGGCCAGGCCCGCGCCGGCCAGGCTCAACGGTCCGGCGGGCCGGTCGAACAGCAGGATGTCCCAGATGAAGGCCAGGGTGGGCTGGGCCAGGATCACGAGCCCGGCCACCGAGGCGGGAACCAGGGGCAGGCCCGTGGAGATGAGCAGCCAGCCCAGTGCCTGGGGGCCGATGCCATAGGCCAGCGCCCACAGGAGGCTTTCCGTGGACGGAATGCCCAGCCCTTCTCCGCGCAGCAGGGCAACGACGCCCACGCACAGGGCCGTGCACAAGGAAATCCATGCCATGTTCGCGGACGCGGGCATCCGCTCCGCCAGGCTCTGGCTGCGCCGCACCCCCAGGATGTACAGGGAGTACCACAGGGCGGCCGCAAGGCCGAAGCCCACGCCCACCATCACACCCTCGGGCAGGGCGGCCATGTCCACGCCCACCAGCAGCCACAGGCCGGCCATGGCCAGGGGGATGGACACGGCAAGCCGGAGCGTCAGCTTTTCCCGGAAGAACAGCACGCCGTAGACAGCCAGCAGAATGGACTGGAAGTTGGTCAGTATGGTGGCAAGGCCCGGTCCCACCAGCGGGATGGACCGGTGCCAGGACTCCAGATCCAGGGTGAACAGCACGCCGCACAGCACGATCGTCCCCAGCGCCGGGCCGTACCTCAGCCTGGAAAAGGGCTTCTGCCCCCGCGCCATCGCGTACAGCAGCAGCACCGCGCCGCCGATGGCGGTGCGCCAGAATGACCCGGGCGTGGGCGCGAGCCCCGAGACCTTGAACAGGATGGGCGAAAAGCTGATGCACACCGCCCCGGCAAACACGCGAAGCAATGCCCCGCTCCGGGCTGACATTCTGGATGGATTGTCAGTCACTGATTCGTCGTTCCATTGAAAAACCGGTTCAAACAGCCGGATCGCGCGGCCCCGCCCACCGGCATGACGGAAAGGCGCTCATTACGGGGGACAGGGTGTACCGTATGACTCCGGCCTTGGCAAGCAATACCGCCCGGGACGGACTGTCGCGGCCGGAAGAAGTCGCTATCTCACGAAAACCAGGCTCAGCCACGGCCAGTAGGTGATGACCATCAGGGCGGCCAGCAGGACCAGCATGAAGGGCAACGCGGCGCGGTACAACTCCGCCACCGGCTTCTTGAAACGGTAACTCGCGATGAACAGGTTCATCCCCACCGGCGGCGTGCAATAGCCTATCTGCATGTTGGCCAGAAAGATGATGCCCAGGTGCACCGGGTCGATGCCGTAGCTGGTGGCCACGGGAAGGATCAGCGGAACCATGATGACGATGGCCGCGAAAATGTCCAGGATGGCGCCCAGCACCAGCAGCATGATGTTGAGCAGGACCAGGAAACCGATTTTACTGGCAACGTGTTCCTGGATATAGGCGAACAGCTTTGCCGGAACCTGCGCGTCGATCAGGTAATTCGTGGAGGCCATCGCCACGCCCAGGATGAGCATGATCCCGCCCACCATGACCATGGATTCCCGCATGATCCCGGGAAGCCTGCTCAGGGATATCTCCCTGTACACCAGCACCTCCACCACCAGGACGTACATGGCCGTAACCGCCGCCGCCTCGGACACCGCGAAGTATCCGCCGTAAATGCCGCCCAGCACCACGAACGGCAGGGGGATTTCCCAGACAGCCTCCTTGAGCGAGGCAAAGGCTTCGCCCGCCGAGAACTTCGTGCCCGTCTCCGGGTTCTTCCTGTGCTCCCACAACCCGTATCCGGACAGCAGAACCACCATGAGGATGCAGGGCAGGATGCCGGCCCGGAACAGGGCGTCCACGGAGACGTTGCCGCCGGTACTCATCTGCTCGGCAACGATTCCATACAGGATCAGCGGAAGGGAGGGGGGCAGCAGGAGTCCCAGGGAGCCGGAGGTGGTCACCAGTCCCATGCTGAACCGCTCCCGGTATCCGGAATCCTTCAGCGCGGGGTACAGCAGCGCGCCCAGGGCCACGATGGTGACCCCCGAGGCCCCTGTGAAGGCCGTGAACAGGGCACAGGCCACGAAGGCCACCACGGCCAGACCGCCGGGCATCCATCCCAAAAACGCGTTGGTGACCCGCACGAGCCGCGAGGAGGTGTTGCTCTCTCCAAGCAAATAGCCGGCGAATGTGAACAGGGGCAGGGCGATCAGGACCGGTGTGTCCGCGATGCGGTATATCTCGATGGCCACGGCCTGCAGGTCGATGCCCCGGACATAAAAACCCAAAAGGGCCACGGCCAGGATCACAGCGAACAGGGGCGCGCCGATGACGGTCACCAGGAGCAGCGCCAGCGCGATCAGCCAGATCATGGTACGCCCCGCCACAGGGACGCGAGATCGCCGCAGAACATGAGGGCGTAGCGCAGGGCCATCAGACAGAAGGCGAAGGGTATCACGGCTTCCAGCACCCAGAAGGGGATGCCGGCGAACGCCTCGCCGCCGTATTGGGCCTCCATGTGCACGAAGCGGACGGAATGGTATCCCACGACGGAGCATACGGCGGCGGCGAACAGGTGCACCACGCCATTGGCGGCGATTTTCGCCCGGCCCGAAAGGTAGCGGGCCACAAGATCCACGTTGATGTGTTCGTCCCGGCGGGTGGCCACCAGCGCGCCGAACAGCCCGATCCACAGCACGAGGACCCGCACCAGCTTGTCGCCCCAGGATATGGCGTTTCCCGCGGTGTTTCGCAGCACGATCTGAAAAAAGGCCATGCCGATCATGAACAGCAGCATGCCCACCAGGACGGAGTCCTCGGCCCTGTGCAGGATCAGTCTCGCCTTGTCCAGGCCGCTGCTTTGCGGGTTCCCGTCAGTCATCCGCCTGTATGTCCGTTCCGGTAGTCATCCAGATGCCCGGCCATCTCCTCCACCAGGTCCCGGCTCAACTGGCCGTCACCGACCATGGCCGACGTCATGTCCAGGGCGAGATCATTCCATTCCCGGACATCTTTGGCGGTGGGCGCGACAAGCTCGATGCCCTGGGCAACCAGCGCCCGCCGAGCCTCCGCGGAGTCCTTGCGATTGTGCTTGCCAAGTTGGCGGGTGATGTCCGTAAAGACCTCCGTGACGATTTTTTGGTGTTCCGGGGACAGCCTGTCGAAATGCCGCTTGCCCATGGTGATCAGCGCATACGTGTAGGTCAGGGGCAGGTCGGTCATGTACCTGACCGACGTGTGCCACTGCATGGCAAGGGCCGCCACGGGCGGCGCGGTCACGGTTTCCACGAGACCGGTCTGGAGCCCGGCGCGCACGTCGACAAGGGACAGGGGAATGGGGGACACGCCCCGCTTCTTCAAAGAGCCCGTGGGCACGTAGTTGGCTTCGGGCATCCATGTCTTGGTGGTCTGGAGGTCGCCCACGCCCCGCACCGGCGTTTTCGAGAATATGTAGGCGAACCCGCCTTCGGCAAGGCCGAAGGCCTCGTATCCCTTTTCCCGCAAGCCCTCGATGATCACGTGGTCCATCCTGGCGCGGACGTAGTCCACCTCATCGTAATCCCTGAACTTGAGGTACTGGTAGTACAGCACCGAGTCGGGGAAGTCGCGTGACAGGCTGCCCGCCATGATGGCGCCGCCGTGCAACTGGCCGATGCGTATCTTCCTCAAAACGGCGTTGTCGTTGCCCATGACTCCGCCGGGATAGAACTTGAAGGTCACCTCGCCGCCGGTGCGTTCCGATATCTCCCTGGCCCCCTGGCGCAGCAGCTCCATCCAGGTGGTCCCATCGGGGGACAGGGTCGCCATCTTGAATTCGACAGCCCATGTCGCCGCGGGCAGCATCAGCGCCAGGACAATCAGGGCGGCCATACCTTTTTTTAGCATTGTTTACCTGCCTTGCTAACAGTCCGTTGCAAACCTTGGAGTCAACAGTCTGTCAGAAATACTTGTCCGCGCTTTCCAGCAACTCCCTTGCCTGCTTTTGCGCGAACACGTTGGTGAGGGTCAGGCCGGGCGCCTCCGGGTCGGCTTCCAGCACCTCGTTGAGCAGCCGGTCGTGCAACTCCCGGTCGAAAACCAGCCGCGCATATTGCCTTGCATACAGGACCCTGGCAAGAAGGTTCTTTCCGTCGGTCAGCTCAATGGCCTGCTGGAAGTGGGCTTCTCCCACCTCGGGCTTGCCGCCCAGCGCCGCCGGCGTCAGGCTGGCCAGGGTCCCCAGGTACAGGTGGGCCCCGGCGTGGGCATGGGATTCGTCCAGCTCCACGACGCGGCGCATGATGGCTTCCACCTTGGACAGATGCGCCACCGCCAGCCAGTCGTCCTTGTGCGCCCTGATGTAGGCGGCCCAGGAGGAACCCAGGGTGTACAGCGTTTCCACGTCGTTGGCCGTGGCCTTCTCGATATGGGCCACAAACCGATCGAACCGCATACCCTCCACGTCGCAAGCGTCCGGATGGCGCACGCAATGGGCCTGCTTCGCGTACTCCAGGGCCTTGTCCGTCATCTTGCCGAGGCGCGTCTTGTCCTCCACGAACAGGCCACCGTAGGCCGAGTACAGGTTGGCGCCGGAAAGCAGCAGCTTTTCGTCCCCGGGATTGCCCCGGATGAATCCGTCCACCATGAGCAGGTACGCGGGCGCGCCCTCCCGGACAGTGGCCGGGTCGTTGTTGTTCAACACGGCGGCCGTGAGGTCCTCGGTCATGCTCTGGGTGGCCGAGGTGACCACCACGGCGCAACCGGCCAGCCCCTGGGCTGCGAAAAGCGCGAGCAGGGCGAGCAGAACAGCGGTAAGACACGGGCGTGAGTTGGGCCTGGATCCGGTCATGATGCGGTACCTCGTTGTCTTGCGCGGCGCGCGGAGATTCGGCGCGGTGTATGGAAATCCTGAATCCGTGAGTCCGACTTATGGGATTCTCAATGGATTTTCAATATTTTCGCGACGGATACAGGAAAATGGCACGGCCGTGTAATCAGACGATGAGCGGTTCATGCAAATACGGCTGGAGCGTACCCCGGGCGCCGGTCATTGCCCCGCGTTCCTTCCCAGTTCGGCGAGGCGCTCCCTGGCCTGCTCCGCGTACGGGCTGTCCGGGTGCCTGTCCAAAATGGCCTGGTACAGCTCCCTTGCGTGGGCCTCGTTGTTTTGCAACTCCTCCAGCTTCGCGGTCTGGTACAGATCCTCGGCGCCGTCCCCGCAACCGGCGAGCGCAAAAGCGAGCATTAGGGTGAGCAGGGCCGCCAGCAGGCGTTTGGGAATTGTGTTCATGGGTCCATTCTCCGTCCTCATTTTCTGTTGATCCCTCAAAAGGTTCATCCTACAAGATACCGGGAAAGGCCTGAACTGCGCAACGATTTTTTGTGTCCTGCCGTACAAGGGCGTGTGGGATGGGAAGCGGGCCGGTGGTTTTCAAGGTGGCGGAAAGTCCCGGGGAGGAGTTTTGGCGGGTTTTTCGCGCACCTGGACAGATTTTGGTGTTTTGGTTGACAAGGTGTTGTGGTGGTGGTAGGCTTCCGTCTGACTGAGCGCTCGTTCAGGTAGACGCGGAGCCATGCCAAAAATGACACACAACCACTCGCCAGGAACACCGCCCCACAAGGATGTCCCCACCCAGGTCAAGGACCCCGACCTGGTCCGGCAACGGCGCAGACAGATCATAGACGCCGCGGTCAAGCTCTTCGTCCAGAAGGGCTTCCACAAAACCACCACCCGCGAACTCGCCCGCGCCGCAGGCATCTCCATAGGTTCCCTGTACGAGTACGTGGCCAGCAAGGAGGACATCCTGTACCTTGTCTGCGACGCCATCCACGCGGAAATGGAGTACGCGGTGGCCGAGGCCCTGAACCGCGCGTCCGGCGCCACCCAGGTCCTGTCCGAGATGATCCGGGAATACTTTCTGGTGTGCCATCGCATGGCGGACCACATCCTTCTCATATACCAGGAGGCCAAGTCATTGCCGGCCTCCTGGAGAAAACGCGTTTTCGACAACGAAATCCGCGTCACCGGCCTGTTTGTCGACGCGCTTACAAAACTCATCGCCGAGGGCCAGTTGCCGCCCATGGACGACGAAGAGATCGACCTCGCCGCCCACGACATAACCGTCTGGGGCCACATGTGGGCGTTTCGCAGGTGGCACCTGGCCAGCCGCTACTCCATCGACGAGTACATCCGCCGACAGACCGCCCTGATCCTGGGCAGTTACGCCGGCGCGGCCCGGAGCGACCAAAGAGGAGAAGACCGATGAGCCAACCCGACGTATACCGTCCCAAACATCACGTACGCATCGTCACGGCCACCTCGCTGTTCGACGGACACGACGCCTCCATAAACATCATGCGCCGCATCCTCCATGCATCGGGCGCCGAGGTCATCCACCTTGGCCACAACCGTTCGGTCCTGGAGATCGTTGACGCCGCCATCGAGGAGGACGTCCAGGGAATCGCCCTGTCCAGCTACCAGGGCGGCCACGTGGAGTTTTTCAAGTACATGGTGGACCTGCTGCGTGAACGAGACTGCGAACACATCAGGGTGTTCGGCGGCGGGGGCGGCGTGATCGTGCCCCACGAGATACGGGAACTGGAGTCCTACGGAGTGTCGAAGATCTACTCGCCCGAGGACGGGGCGGCAATGGGCCTGCAGGGCATCATCAACGACATGATGGAGAGGATGGATTTCGACCCCCTGGAGGGCAAGGCGCTGGACCCGGAAAAGCTGTCTCCGGAAGACCCCGCCCTGGTGGCCCGGCTGGTCACCATGATGGAGGACATGGACGCCAGGCCGGACATCCAGGCCATTCGCGACGCCGTCAAGCAAAAGGCCTCGGCCGGCGGGATCCCCACCGTGGGTTTCACCGGCACCGGCGGGGCGGGCAAGTCTTCCCTGGTGGACGAACTGGTGCAGCGGTTTCTGCGCGACTTCCCGGACAAGCGCATCGCCGTGGTCTGCTCCGATCCGTCCCGCAGGAAGACGGGCGGCGCGTTGCTCGGCGACCGCCTGCGCATGAACGCCATCGATTCGGACCGCTGCTACATGCGTTCCCTGGCGACCCGCGCCACCCGGGGCGAGTTGTCCGAGGCCATCACCGAGGCCATCGACGTGTTCAAGGCCGCGGGGTACGACCTGATCCTGGCGGAGACCGCAGGCATCGGCCAGGGCGACACCGCCATCGTGGACTGCGTGGACGTGTCCCTGTACGTGATGACCGGGGAGTTCGGAGCCGGCACTCAGCTGGAAAAGATCGACATGCTGGACTTCGCCGACCTGGTGGTGGTGAACAAGTTCGAGAAAAGCGGTGGCCGCGACGCCGTACGGCTCGTGCGCAAACAGATCCAGCGCAACCGCAATGCGTGGGACAGGGACCCGGAGGAGCTGCCCGTGTACGGCACCACGGCCAGCGCGTTCAACGACGACGGCGTGACCGCGCTGTACCACGCCCTGCTGGACACCGTGGCGGAACGCACGGGCGCGAGGTTCGACTCTTCCATCGAAAGGACGGACATCAAGGTATCCACGGCAAAGACCGTGATCATCCCTCCGGAACGGGTGCGCTATCTCTCCGAGATTTCGGAAACCGTGCGAGCCTATCACAGGAAAACCGAGGACGAGGCGCACAAGGTGCGCAGGGTGTGGCATTTCAAGGAGGCGTCCCGCGCCCTGGCCGAGGCCAGGGACGCCGGGGACGACCAGGCCGCCGTTCTGGAACGGCTGCGCACCGAGGCCCGCAAGGCCGAGCAGCACCTGGACATCGAGACCCGGGATACGCTGGACCAGTGGCCGGAATGCCGCGCCGCGTATGAGCAGGACGAGTTCGTCTACAAGGTCCGCGGCAAGGAGGTCCGAGTCCCCCTGTACCGGGAATCCATGTGCAGGAAGAAGATTCCCAAGGTGGCGCTGCCCAGGTACGAAGACCCGGGCGAGTTGTACAAATGGCTGCGGTACGAAAACCTGCCCGGCAGCTTTCCCTTCACTGCGGGCGTGTTCCCGTTCAAGCGCGTGGGCGAGGATCCCACCCGCATGTTCGCGGGCGAAGGCGACCCGGCCCGCACAAACCGCCGATTCAGGCTGCTGTCCTCGGCCTACGAGGCAAAGCGCCTGTCCACGGCATTCGACTCCGTCACCCTCTACGGCCAGGACCCGGGAGACAGGCCGGACATCTACGGCAAGATCGGCACCTCCGGCGTGTCCGTGTGCACCCTCGAGGACGTGAAGACCCTGTACTCCGGGTTCGACCTGTGCGCCCCCACCACGTCGGTCTCCATGACCATCAACGGACCCGCGCCGGCCATGCTGGCCATGTTCTTCAACACGGCCATCGACCAGCAGGTGGACAGGTTCCGCGAGGACACGGGCCGGGAGCCCGACGCGGACGAGTACGGGAAGATCAGGGCCTACGCACTGTCCAGCGTGCGCGGCACCGTGCAGGCGGACATCCTCAAGGAGGACCAGGGTCAGAACACCTGCATCTTCAGTACGGAATTCGCCCTGAAGATCATGGGCGACATCCAGCAGTATTTCATCGACAACAACGTGCGCAACTTCTACTCGGTGTCCGTCTCCGGGTACCATATCGCCGAAGCCGGTGCCAACCCCATCACCCAGCTGGCGTTCACCCTGGCCAACGGATTCACCTACCTCGAGTACTACCTGTCCCGGGGCATGGACGTGAACGCTTTCGCCCCCAACTTCTCCTACTTCTTCTCCAACGGCATGGACCCCGAGTACACGGTGATAGGCCGCGTGGCGCGCCGCATCTGGGCCGTGGCGCTAAGGGAGAAGTACAACGCCAACGTGCGCAGCCAGATGCTCAAGTACCACATCCAGACCAGCGGCCGTTCCCTGCACTCCATGGACATCCAGTTCAACGACATCCGCACCACCCTGCAGGCCCTGTGCGCCATCTACGACAACTGCAACAGCCTGCACACCAACGCCTACGACGAGGCGATAACCACGCCGACGACGGAGTCCGTGCGCCGCGCCCTGGCCATCCAGCTGATCATAGGCCGCGAATGGGGCCTGGCCAAGAACGAGAACCCGAACCAGGGCGCCTTCATAGTCCGGGAACTCACGGACCTGGTCGAGGAGGCGGTGCTGTCCGAGTTCGACCGGATAACGACCCGGGGCGGCGTGCTGGGCGCCATGGAGATGGGCTACCAGCGCGGCAGGATACAGGACGAGTCCATCTACTACGAGACCTTGAAGCACTCGGGCGAGCTTCCCGTCATCGGCGTGAACACCTTCATCGACGAGGAGGCCCGCACCCTGAACGCGTTCCCGGAAGTCGAGCTGTCGCGCGCCACGGAAGAGGAAAAGTCAGGACAGGTCAAGCGCCTCCACGCGTTCCAGGAAACGAACGCCGACAAGGCCGGGCAGGCGCTGAAGCGCCTGCAGCAGGTCGCCCTGGACAGGGAGAACATCTTCGCCGAACTCATGAACACCGTGCGTTATTGCAGCCTGGGCCAGATATCGGATGCCCTGTTTGAAGTCGGCGGCCAGTACCGCCGAAACATGTAGCCGTTCCCCGATTCCATGAGCGGTTTCAGGATGAAGGTTGCCGTCCTGAAAGTCGGACGTGGCCAATACGGCCACGCGTTCGATTGCGACCCGGTGTCAGCCTTCAAGGACATGGGACAGTGGCAGGCCGGTAATGGCGGCAACCACGGCGGCGACGTGCTCCCTGCCTACGATGGGGCGGCCCACGTCCTTGTATGCCCCGGCTCTGGAGGCTTCCCCGCAGGCAAGGTCCAGGGATTTCGCGGCAAGGGCCGGAAGCCCCCCGTTCAGGAACCTCGCTGACAGCTTTGCCGCTGCCTGCCTGGCGTCCGCCGTTATCTGCACCCCGTAAAACTCTTCCAGCCTGTCGCCGATCGCCGCGGCGATCCGCTCGGCCGCGTCCCGACCCGGTTGCTTCACGGGCACCACCTCGAAAAGGTCCCGCCACCGGGGCATTGCCCGGGACAGCACGTCGAGTCCGTCGGGCGTGGTCGAACCCGTGAACAGGAGCACCCCTTCGGCAAGGGCGTCCCCCAGGGTTTTGAGCACGTCGTCCGGGGAATCGGCAAGCACGTGCATGTCCTGAATGTACAGCACCACTTCGGCCCGGACAGCCTCGTCCAGGATCCCGGGCAGCCGCCGCAGAAACTCTGAACGCAATCCGCTGTCGACGGCCAGGTCCCCCGCAGGCAGCGCCAGCACCTCGGCGTCGGCAAGATGCCTTGGGCACCTGCCGCCATGGCACCTGGCCGCAAAGCCGTCCATCACGGCGGAACGACCCACGCCGGGCGCGCCCACCAGAAGCGGCGCGGGCAGAGGGTGGCCCGCCAGAAGGGAAAGTACGGTGTCGATTTCCGTTTCCCGGGCCACGACCGGAGGAAGCATGCCCTCACCGGCCTTGGAGGAAAGATCCACGCACCAAATATCCAGCAGCGGCCCCGGAACGGTCCCTGACCGCCTGTCCGCCTTCCAGGAACACAGTTGTTCCATGCCGCTTTGCACCAGCAGTTCGCCCACCACTCCGCCCCCGTCCATGAACAGGGCGCGGTACAGGTCCCGGGTTCCGATGACGTCCCTGGTTTCCCCCAGAACGGTTTCATATGCCCGTACGAACACGTCCTGCACTTGTCGCGACATCCTGAGGGGACCTTCTCCGGCCTGACCCGCCCGCCGTGGCGGTATCACGCTCAGCACGAGCCGAACCAGTGTCTGCGCCATTATGCCCCTTGCCTTGCAGAATTCCGGAATCGGCCCCACCCCGGTACGGACCATGGCGGCGAACAGGTGAGGGCTACGGATTTCGCTCCAGCCGTTTTTCCTGGCCAGGGAGAGCGCCTCGCGAACCAGATCGATCACCTCCCGCAAGAGGCCCACCTCCACGAAATCCCCGGGCAGTCCCGATCCTTCCGACGGTGGTCGGACCACCCGGGCGCCCTCTACAGGAGCAGCCCTTGCCAGGGGTTCTTTCGCGGCCCCGTCCCGGACCAGTTCACCCAGTCCCAGTTGCCTCAGTACCGTGCCCACGACTCCGCCTCCGTCGGAGAACAGTGCCGCGTAAAGGTCGTGCTCACCGGCAAGGCCCGCGCCGCGATTCGACGCCCGGGTCCGGGCCCGCATGAGCATGCGCCGCACGCTGGTGGAAAGTCCCGGAACATGGTCCCCGGGAACCGGTTTCCCGGGCGCCGGAACCACGGACAACACCAGACGCGCCAGCTGTGACGTGTCCACGTCGTGGGCGCTGGACAGTTCCAGCACGGGTTTCGAGCCCAATGCCACCATGGCCGCGAAAACATGCGGTGTCTCGATGTTCCCGGAACCGTCGTCCGTGGCCATGCGCAAGGCTTCCAGCATTACCGAGCATGCGCCCTGGTCGAACCGCTCTCCGTTGACGGGGCATTTGGGAGCAGACCCCGTTGCCTGAATGGCCGGCGAGGCCGCACCGGTCGCCAAAGCCACCTCGCCCTTGCCGTAGCCCGCGGCCGCGTCCCCGACACGGGCCCCGTGATCCGGGCCGTCCACGACGTTGGCGCCGTCCGCCTCCTCACGGGCCTCCTCGTCCTCGGCGGCGAGCATCAGGTTGGGATCGCCGTAGTACCGGTAGGCGGCCCAGCCATAATCCGGGGCCCCGTCAAAGTAGCCGTTGTAACTCTTGCGCCGCATGGAACGGACCGCGGCTGCCAGGGGGGTCGTCGACGTTGCGTTGTGGAAGACGTTGAGCGCGCAAAAGGCGGCGGCCCGGCTGGTCAGCACCAGGGTGGGGGCCAGTACGGTGCGCGCCGCGCCCCTGGCGAACACCTCGGCCAGGGGGCGGGGATCAAGGTATATCTCGTCCCTGCCCCGTTCCTCCACGGGTTCGCAGGCATTGATGAACACGAACCGGGCCTGGGAACCGGAACCCTCGATTCGTTCGCCGGAAAGGAATCCGTCCGCCAGCACCAGCCCGCTGTCTTCTTCACGCCGGCACCGGGCGCGTCCGAAGTAATACAGTCCGAAGACATCCGGCTCCGTGAGCGCCTCCAGTACGGCCGCTTTCGTGGCGTCCTCGCCGCACAGCAGGATGTTGGTGAATCCCTGCCGTTCCGCGAGCCTGCACAGCTTGTGTACATGGTTGGTGCAGTACACCGCCGAGCTCCCGGTGCCGCGGCACAGGTCGTCGCACGGGTCCACCACGAAGAGCATTTTCGTGGCCGGGAGTATGGGGCTAGACCCGGGTTCGGGGAGGTCATGGGTCAGGTGGCAGGCCAACCCCATGTTCACTGAATCGGCCTCCACCTCCTTCCTGGTTTCCAGCACCTCCCAGGGAATGCGCGACGCGAAGGGCCCCGAGAGGTCCAACCTGGGGTTGGCCTCAGGATCCACCAGCGCCAGGAGCCCCTGCCCTGGCAGGACAAGGTCGGCCAGCTTCGCCGGAATGGCGTCGAAACCGCCGTCATGCGATTTCCATCCCTCCCGGTCCAACGCAAGGAGCCCCGCCGACGCCGCTGCGTAATCCTCCAGGCACTGCTCCACTCCGTCCACCGGAACAACGCGGTCCTCGACCAGCTCCGGCGCCCCCTTGGCGGCCCGTTGGGTACCGTAACGCAGGACCACGGTCCCATTCTTGTTCTCGGAACTTCCAACAGCCACGGTCTGGACGGCGATGCTGTCCATCAAATGCCTCCTGAAAATTCATGGCGCGCGCCCGCCATTGGAACGCGCGGGTTCAACCACCTCTTGCGCACAAGGGTGTTTACCGCCTGAAAATGGCGCGCGGCCCGATTTTTGGCGTCATGGCCAGGACGAGCGGAAACGGCCCGCATCGGGTGTGTGGGAACCACAAAGGGGATTGCCGGTGCGGCAGACTGCGGTGCAAGTAATGGGTCGGAGTCCATGGCTCCAGTCAGGGCCCGGAGCGTCCGGGGCCGGCCGTTGGCCGGACCGTGCGCGCCTGTCGGTTAATCAGCGGTTTTTTCTATTCGATTCAAAAGGTTGCATGTGCTTACGGGATACCTCTCATGCATCATCATTCCTATCTCTTACCATACCATTTTGCAAGCCCGATGAAAACACAATAGAGACCCGTCGAACCCGGCCGGAAGAGGTCGATGCCGGACCGGGCGGGGCATTTCCGGGCCACGCCTCCCCGGAGTCCCCACATCCCCGGCTACTTCTCCCGCATTGCGTACAACTCGTCAGCCAACTGGACTATCTGACCCGAATTCTCCAGCCCCGCGACCCATTGAGGGGGAATCCTGCCGTACCCGTTGTAGGCGCCGGACAGGGCCCCGGCCAGAAAACCTATGGTGTCCGCCGCGCCGCCGTAATTCACGGCGTTGCACACCGTCTTCTCGAACTCTTCCGGGGAGTGCATGAACGCGAACACGGCGTTGCACACGGTCTCCGTGACGTAGTGGCTGTTGCCGGTGGCCAGCATGCCGGCCTTGTAGGATTCGGGCAACAACTCCACCAGCTCGCCCAGCTTGTTGGAGAACTCGTAGCTGGGCATCTTGAACCCGTCTTCAAGCCGGAAGGCCAGCCTGGAGAGGCTGTCCAGGAACGATGGCGGATCCACGGTCTCCTCCTGCAGAAGCCAGTCCACGCACTGGGCCGAGATTATGGCGCCTATGGACGCGCGCTTGGTCTTGTGGGTCACGTTGCAGCACTTGTAGGCGTACTTGATCAGGTCCTCGCCCGCATACACCAGGCCTGTCGGGATGATACGCTTTATGCAGCCCGAACCCGTGGCGCCTTCCACCCCCGAGTCCTTGTAGGACTCCCCCGCGTCCAGCCTGGCCACCGCGGACACCGTGGTGTTGTCGGGATTGCGGTGGTCCGACGTGTTGTACCACTCCACCAGCTTGGACTTCAGCTTGTGGGGATTGTAGCCCTCTCCCTCGACCAGGGCCTCCGCCGCCACGATCATCAGCTGGGTGTCGTCCGAATACTGCCCGGCTTCAAGGGCCGCCAGGGGATGGTCCTCGCCGGGCTTCACGTAATTCTCCACCCACCCGTACAGGTCCTTGACCTTCTCCCGGTTCAACTCCTGCAAGGGAGCGCCCAGGGCGTCTCCCACTGCGGCTCCCACGAGGCAGCCCCGGAAGCGGTCCCGCAAATCCCTGCCCATCTGAATGCCGATTTCAAGGTCCATGGCGGCCTTCACTCCATGGTCACGGCGAAGTCCAGGCCGTGGCCGTCGTAGCGGTAGTTGTGATATCCTCCGAGAGGCGTCGTTCCGCGCCCCGTCATGATTTCCGTGGCCAGATGGTTTTCATAGGCGTCGTCGAAGATCCCGTAATACGGGTCCGCGAGCCGCCATCTCCCCTGGTCGAAAAACTGTGCCCAGTTGTGCAAATCCGATGTTTTCAGCACCCGGTCCCGGTCCACCACGTAGCCTGTCAGGGCTCTGGCAGGGACGCCGGCGGCGCGGCACAACGCCGTGAACAGCAGCGCGGCTTCGGTGCAGTCGCCACCCCGGTTTTTCAGGGCGTACAACGCGCCACGGTCCGTGGGATCGAAGGCGCCCCGGGGCACTTCGTCCGCGGCGAAATGAAAAATCCGCCGGGCCGTTTCATACGGCGTCTTCGCTTTCAGTCGCGCGGCGTTTTTCATGACGTCAGGATTGTCCGCCTCCGCCAGTGGCGCGGGCTCCAGCCAGAAATCTTCCGGTCGTTCGGAAGATATCGCGCCCCCCGCCATGCCCACGGTGGCCAGGACCCGTACCACCTTCGTCTCCCTGGGCGCCATCGGCCCCAGGTCCACGTGCACGATGCGGTTGCCAGCCGAATCCCGGGCCATGGCGCCGGCATGGGACAGCGACAGGCGAAGCAGCCGCTGGCGAGGCAGGTCCGCCGGTGCGTGGAACCACAGGTCCAATCGCTCCGCGGTCACGTCCTCCAGGTTTCGCACCGTATAGGCCCACCGGACGTGGCGGGTGTACGCGGTCGCGTCGGAAACCGCGGCCGGAGTGAACTCCGTTGTCCTGTCCAGGCCTGCGAACTCCCGCCCCCAGCAGGCTTCCCAATCCTCGACCCGGTCGCAGTAACGAACCTCGGGCACCGGGCTCTTGCTCACGGGCGCAATCGAGGCGTCTTCGGGCGCGGAGTTCGGCCACAGGGCCACGGCCGCCGCAACGGCGACTGCAACGGCCAGCAATAGGAACGCCCCGGATTTTTTGTCGATACTCATGTACACCCCGGCGACGTACCGGCGTCGCACAACGCCATGACCCCGGACAGCGCTCGTCCCGGGCCGGCATTTTCATACAGTATTCCGTTTATACTTGGAAAATGGCCAGTTGGTCAACAGTGAGGCGAAATCATGAGAAATTTTTGGGCGAAAACACAGGCGGACACGGGATTCGCCTTGAAATCCACGACAAGAAAAACGGAAGGGCGCTTTACCCCCGCTACTCCGGGCAGGTCGGGCAGCCCCGCACGTTGGGTCCGCCGTCCGATATGGTTCCGGTGCCCCTGGGATAGTCCACGGACAGAAACCACTGGCGAAGCCCGCCTTCCAGGTAGAAGACATACGGCCGTTCCCGGCTTTTGACCAGGCCGTGCACCCAGCTTGCAAGCGGCCCCTGGTCGTCCACCAGCACCAACGGTTTGGTTGGGTCTTTCCCGGCGCTGTCCGGCACCGCGCCCTCGATCCGGGCCACCAGCCTGGACTCGCTTTCCTCCCCGGGCTTTCCGGCGGGCACGTTCACCGACCCCACGAGATAACGGTTTTCAAACGCCCCGGATCCGCGCAGGTCCACAACCACCGGAGACAGGGCCTTGCAGGAAAGCGCCGCGTCCAGCATGTGCCGGTTTACAGCGGCCACCTCCCCGGCCCTGCTTTCCGGAAACCAGGAGAGCACCCCGCCTTCCAGGACGTGTACGTCCCGGAACCCGTTGGCCACGAGGTTGTCCCGCACCCTGGCTGTGGCGCAGTAACCCACGGGATCGCCGATGAGCACGATCCTCCTTTTCCGCAGGCAGTCCTGGGCCTTGACTTCGAAAGGGGCCATGTTCATGGACCCGGGCACGTGCAGACCCAGGTACCTCGACTCGGGGCGCACGTCCACCAAAGCCACGTCCGCCGACTGCCGTGTCGTCCACTTCGCCACCTGGGCCGCCGTCACCGCGGCGTCCGATGCGGCGACGGCCGCGCCCCACAGGACGCAGACCGCCGCGATTGCAAAAATCCAGCCTGTGTGTCTCTTCATTACCATCCGTCCGTTGCGTTGCACAGTGCGAGCGCGCCGTAGGCCCGGGCCGAGAAGGACACGTTGGCGCTGGCGATGGGCCAGCCGTTGATGCCTGCCTCGACGCACGGGTTCAACGGGTTGTCCCAGTTGATGTCCCCGCTGATGCCCCACTTGAACTTCTTGAGCTTCTTCTTGAGGAGGTTTTTCAATCCCCCCTTGAGCCCCTTCCTGTTGCACAGAAGGTCGGCCAGCAACTCGCCGATTTCCCCGGAATCCGGCACCAGGTCGTCCAACGGACTGGCATCCTCCACCTGGACATTGCTCACCGTGCCGAACAGGCCGGTGGGGTCGGCAAAAGTGAGCGGGTTGCCCTCGGCGTACAGGTACGGGTTGGGGGAACCCAGGCCCACGCCCAGCGGCTCGCAGGAAACGTAGCGCCCCAGCTCGGGATCGTAGTAACGATGCCTGTTGTAGTGCAGCCCGGTTTCCGCGTCGTAATACTGGCCGGGCAGGCGGAAGTTGAACTCCACCGTTTCCACGGACACGGTGGCCTTGCCGTGGGCGTCGTACGACGCGGCCCAGGCCACGTCGCCGGACTCGTCGGTGAGCGCCCAGGGGCGGCCCAGGTGGTCGGCGTGCACGAAGTACACGTCGCCCGCCGGCCACGTGCGCATGGCCACCGGCGTGGCGCCCGGGTCGGCGCCCGGCATGTACACGTAGGTGCGGGCCAGTGCGCCGTCCTCCCACTCGCCTACGAGCAGGTCGCCCCGCCATCCGTAGACCGTGGTGGCGCCGTCGGCCTGCTTGAGCACACGGCGGTTGAACGCGTCATAGGCGTATTCCGCGATGGTCGCCGCGCCGTCGGTGACCATGGTCAACCGATTCCGGGAATCCCAGGTGAATTCGTAGGTGCCGGCGTTGCGCGCCATGGTCGCCAGGTTGCCGTCGTCATCCCACGTGTAGCCGTCCTGGCCGATCGCGGTCAACTGATGGGCCGCGTTGTAGGTCCACGCGCCAGCAACACCGGTCTTTTCCACGATGTTGCCCGCGTTGTCGTAGGTCCAGGTGACAGCGCCCGCCTCGGAGCTGGCCGAGACGAGCCTGCGCGCACCGTCGTAGGTGTATCCGCGCGGCTGGGCCTCGCCGGAAACGTCCAGGGACGTGAGGTTGCCCTCGCCGTCGTAGCCGTACCCGAGGTCCAGCACCGAGGTGCCGCCGTTTGTCGCGGACGTGGACGCCAGTCGCCACAGTCCGTCGTAGGACAGGTTCGTGACCACGCCGTTGGGATAGGTGATCCGGGTCGGATACTTCCAGTCATGGGTGTAGCCGATGGACCCGGCCCCGCCGCCCAGGGTTATGGAGGCGACCTTGTTGGCGCCGTCGTACGCGTAGGCGTCGGCGATGCCGTCCACGCCCGTGATGGCGGCCGGTGTTCCATTGGCGAACAGCGCCAGCGTGCTGGTGTAGGCCACGGCACCGCCGGCGGGCAGGTCCACCACCGCGTTTTCACCGGTCATCCTGTGCAGGTAGTCGTACGTCCTGTTGCCGGCCGTGGCGCCGTCCTGCCACGCGGCCAGCTGGTCGAAGTCCGTCCAGGCCAGGACCACGCTCTCCTCGGGAGTGGTGTACCCCACCAGGCGGTCCGCCTTGTCGTGGGTGTACGTGGTTGTGCCGCCCCGGGCGTTGGTTTCCGTGACCAGGTTGTCGTTGCCGTCCCAGGTGTACGAGAGGCCCAGGCCCAGCGGGTTCTCCCAGGAGGTGAGCCGGTCCGCGAGATCGTGGGTGAACGTCGTCGTCCGATTCTCGCCGTCCGTGTAGGACACCACGTTGTCCCTGCCGTCGTAGGCCACTTCCTCGTACTCGCCCTCGGCGTTGATGCGCGTCGTCTTCCTGCCCAGCGCGTCCCACAGGTAGGACGTGGTCCTGCCGTCGGCGTCCGTGCCGGAAACGAGCCGGCCCATGCCGTCATAGATCCAGGACCTGCTGGCGGCGATGCCCGCGTTGGTCCTGTGCTGGGCGATGAGGTTGCCCTCCCAGTCCCACTGCATGGAGGTTTCCATTCCGCCGGGCTGGATCACCCGCTCGGGCCTGCCCCCGAACGCGCCGTCGCAGTCCCGGCAGTCCCCGGAGGAGGTGCCGTAGACGTACTCGGTGAGATAGCCGGCTCCATCGGTCACGCCGGTGAGGCGAGCGAACCCGTCGAAGGTCTCCGTCCGGGTTTTGCCGTTGGCGTCCACCCGGGTCACTGCCATGTTCTCGTCATCGTACTCGTAGGACTGGACCGCGTCGCCGGTGTCCAGGCGCAGCATGGCGAGCAGACGGTCGCGCATGTCGTACACCAGGGTGTACCCGGTGCCGTCGGGATGCGCGAGGCGTACGCGGTTGCCAAAGGAATCGTAGGACACCTCGGTCACGAGGTCCACGCCGTCGGAAGCGGGTTTTTCCACCCGGACCTGCCTGCCCGCCGCGTCATACCCGTAGGTGGTGGTGTTGCCGCGGGCGTCGGTGGCTGTTTCCACCTTGCCCAGGCCGTTGTAGGTGAACGTCCTGGTCCTGTTTTCGGGTTCGGTGATGGACACGACCCTGCCCAGGTCGTCGTACACCTTGGTGATGGTGGCGCCGTCCGGGTTGTGGATGGTGGTCCGGTTGCCGTCGGCGTCGTACTCGTTCTCGTAACGCCGCGCCAAAGCCGTGTTGGCTGCCTGGACCGTGGCGGTGAGGTTGCCGTCGGTGTCGTATTCGTACCGGGTGGCATGGCCCGCCCGGTTGATGATCTCCACGGGCCGGAGGTACCGGCTGGAGTATCGCATCCGGGTGGTGGTGCCGTCCGGGAATTCCACGGAGGTCGGTGCGCCGAAGCTGGCGAACTTCTCCACCGTGGCGTTGCCGGCGCCGTCGCGGGTGATGCGTTCCCGCTTGCCGGTATCCGTGGTGACCCGTTTGGTGAGGACGCCGTCCACGTAGCGTTCCTTGAGGTGGCCGTTGCGGTCGTGCACCAGTTCCACCTCGGCGGCTCCGGTGCGACGCACGGTCACCCTGTACTCCTGGAGCACCTGGTCGTACTCGTAGGACATGGCGATCTCGTGCACCAGGGTCTCCGTATGCGGAGCCTCGGTCACCGCGTAGTACTTCTGCCGCAGCACGGAGTCGTAAATATCGTACTGCATCGTGTACTTGCGGCCGCCGGGCTCGGTCTTGGAGGTCATCCGGCCCTTGTCGTCGTAGGCGTACGTCCAGTCGCCACCCACGGCGTCGGTAACACCGGTGAGCTTCTGGTCGGTCCACCGGTACTCGACCCTGGCCACTTCCTGGCCCGCGGGATCGAACTGCACGGCCGCGTCGGGCAGAGCGCTCTGTCCGGTGTACTCGTAGCCGAACACCTTTGTGCCGTCCGGTCCCAGCACTTCGGCCACCCTGCCGTCGGCCCAGACCATCTGGATGCCGTTTCCGGTAGCCGGGTCGCCGGAGCCGTAGGCCAACAGCCTGCCCGTGTTGTCGTAACGCTTCCACAATCCGTGGGGATCCTTCCACAGGAAACCGGAGAAATGGAAGTGGGTGCCGAAGTGGTATGGATCGCTCTGCTCCTCGTTCTCGTCATAGTAGCCGCCCAGCGTTCGGATGGTGTAGTCGCCGGACTTGAACACGAAGTTCCGCCCCTCCGTTCCCTGGGGCTCCGTGCCGTCCGCGGGCAGTTCGCCGCCGCAGGCGTATTCGACGTCGTTCTTGTCGATGGTCCAGGAGCTGTCCACCACGAGCTGGGTGTCCGCGTACCACACGGGCACGTCGCCGCTGATGGCGGACAGGCCGCCCACATAGGCGATCTCGCGTCTGCCTCCGACGATGTTGTCGTCCGCGCCGTCGAATACCCATGGCGCGGCCCGGTCAAAGCTCCTGGCCACCCTGGCGGAAACGCCGCCGAAGCTCACGAGCAGGTCCTGCACGTAATCCTGGTAGTGGCCGGAAACCGGGTTGATGACAGAGGCCGTGGACACGCCGCCGCTGGTAATGCCCACCGGGCCGTCTCCACCCGCCGCGCCGCCGCCACCGCCTCCGGAGCCCCCGCCGCCGGACCCGCACGGGCTGTCCAGCATTCCGGGCATTCCAAGCGCGTTCTCGATGGAACCCTTCATGTCGTTGGCCTGGTTGTAGGCATCCGACGCGCGACCCAAAGGTCCGTTGCCGCCGCAGTTGCCGGCGAAGGAATCCACCGGGCTGCCGCCGTCGTCCCCGCCGCCGCCGCATCCGTCGCCCATGCCCGGGCCGTGGATGAGCTGGCAGCAGAAGTTGCAGGGCTCTCCGGGCTTACACGGAGGCGGGCAACGGAAGCCCTTGACCGGCTCGGCCGTGCCGCCCCAGCCGCCGATGCCCCAGCCGCCGAAGCCCCAGCCGCTTGTTCCACCGCCTGTTCCACCGCCGGTGCCCCATCCGGTGTGGTACACCTTCCGCTTGAGCGGCGGAGGCGGAGTCCTGTCCGGAGGCGTGGGCTTGGGTCGCGGTCCGGGAGGACACGGCTTGTAGAAGTCGATCCAGCCGCAGAGCTCGCCCTGGACCTCGAGTGCGGGAATGCCGGGGCACGGGTTGTAGGTAAAGGACGCGCACATGCTCCTGGGCAACTGCCAGCCGCATCCACCGCCACCGGTACCGCCACCTTCCTCGCCGGAGGCGGCCAGGTCGTTGAGCGCCGTGATTCTGAACGGCACCACGATCTGCTGTTTGGCGTCCAGGTAGTCGGGCACCGCGCCCAGCAGCTCGTAGGACAGGAACTGGTTGTTTTCGGGCATCCGCATGTCGAAGTTCTCGGCGCGGATGAGCCCGTGGTTGGTCACCTTGAATTCGCCCGTGTACACCTCGCCCTCTTCCATCAGCGGCAGGTTCACGGACAGGGGCTCCATGGTCACCACCGGCGCTGGCACGTTGGTCTCGAACGTGGCCGTCAGCTTGATCTCGTAGCGGTCCTCGATGATCACCGGGACCACCTCCCACTCCACCTGCACCAGCTGCTTGTTCAGGTACACCTGCTCGGACGCCGTGGACAGGGCCAGCACCCGGATGGACCCGGAATAGTCCGAGTACCCGTCCTTGGTAATCCGGTAATTGTACCGGCCCTCGGGCAGGTCCTCGAACAGGGCCTCGCCCGGCCCCAGGGTCGCGTGGCCCTCGGCCGCGGACGTGGCATTGAAGGTCAAAGCCGTGTCCTCCGCGTTCTGCAGCGTGATCTTCGCGCCGGACAGGCCCAGGTTGGTCTGGCCGTCGTAGTACAGGTCCACCACGTGGAACAGGGCGTCGCCTCCAGGCGCCACCTCGCCCGGCTGCGGAGGCGCCACCACCTTAACGTACAGACGCACCAGCCTGTCCGCGAAGTTGTCGCCGGTCACGTGCAGGTGGTACTCGTATTCTCCCGGCGTCGCGTCCAGCGGCGGGGAAAAGCCCACCGGCACCTCGATGTAATCGCCCGGAGCCAGGTCGCCCTGGTCGCGATCCGCGGACATCACGATCCACGAGGGCGCGGGGCCGCCGGACGTGTCGCTCAGGGACAGGTTCATGTTCCCGGCGGCCGCGAGGCCGTTGTTTTCGATACGCACGCTGTCGATCCGGCTCTCCCCGCCCTCCAGGGCGGCGGACAGCCAGCCCGGGTTGATCCGCAAAGCGGGCTGCGCGTCGAAGAACTCGTAACGCACCGTTGTCTTGCCCCACTCGCCGGACGGCGTCTGGTCGGACACCAGGGCCAGCACGATCTCGCCCGATTCCGGGGCGAACTCCGTACCCGTCAGCTTGAAGTGCAGGGTACCGGTCTCCCCGCCCGCGAAGTCGCGCGCCGGGTCCAGGGTCACGGAAAGCTCCGGATTGGCCACGCCGCCCGGCTGGTCCGCCGCGCGGTACACCAACCCGACGTTGGTGAGGTTGGACCCGCCCGAATTCTGCACGTTTATGCCGAACACGTCGTCGTTGTCCCGGATGAGCCTCAGGTCGAACAACTGCGGTCCGAAGTACAGCGCCGAGATGGTGAACGTCGTGGCCGCCGGCCTGTCCGTGATGTCCGGGTGCACGGCCCAGGTGCGGTACGTGCCCGCCTCGTTGGACAGCGGCCGGAACTGGTAGGTGAACAGCCCGTTGTCGTCCGTGAAGGCCTCGAAAAAGCGGACGAACTTGTTGATGGACACGCCGATCCTGACGGGCACGTTGGCAACGGGCGAGCCCGTGTCACGGTCCCTGGCCTTGCCCGTGATGTTGATGGTCTGTCCCACCACCGCGTTTTGCGGGTTCACGGCCGTCAATTCCCCGAAATACACCGTGTCGATCAGGGTGACCGGGGAACGCGCCCACAGCCACTTGCCGCCGCTCTCTCCGGTGAAGTCGATGCGGTCCGGCCAACCGTAGTGATAATGGGCGCGGTCGATCTCCACCTGGATGACCACGTCGTCCGGGGCGGTAAGCGGGATGTCCACCAGGACTTCCGCCGAGGTGAAGGTGCCGCCCGGTGGTATGGAAGCCACCGCGGTTCCGTCGCCCAGGATGGAGACGTGCTCGCCCGAAGTCTGCCTAAGCGGCGCCTGGGCGATCACGTTGTCGTCCGTGTCCAGCACCTTGACCCGGATTTCCGCGGACGCCCTGCCGCCGGCCGAGGAGGTGAGAATCTCGACGGGCTGGTCGCCGCCGTTGTTCAGAGCGAAGGTGATGGCGGCGGTGCTGCCGCGCACCAGGGTTTCGTTGAATATCTCGAGAGGCAGCGCGAAACCCTGGGTGGGCAGGTCCGTGGAATCCGTGATCTCGACCCGGGTGCCGCTTTCCGGCACGCGGACCAGGGTGAAGTCCACGGTCTCGAGGTCGGCCAGGTCCGAGTCCCCGCCCACCACCACGGACACGTCGCTGGTGGTTGCGGGATCCACGGAGAAGTTGCCGGAACTGTACACGGTGCCGCCCACTCCGATGTCCAGGCGGTTTACCACGGCCACGGACGGGCCGGAGTTGGCCACCTGCACGGTGAGGCTGTTGGGCAGGCCCCGGTTCAGGACGGCGTTCTCCGGCAGGGTCATGCCGAGCGCCGGCAACACGGCGCAACGCTGGCCGCTTCGATTGCCCAGGTTGTCCACGGCCTGGACGCAGTAATTGCGTTCCACGCCGCCCCAGGCCGTGTCCGTGTAGGAGGTGCGCGGATCATTGGCCAGGATGGTGTACGTTGCCGTGCCGGACTTGACCAGGAGGTCGTACCCGGTGATGGTGCCGCCGCCCTGGTGGTTCCAGGTGAGCACGGGCGCGCCGGCCGCCACCTGGGAAACCGTGAGGCTGCCTGGCGGCAACAGGTCCACGTTCTGGTATATCCACGGCGCGGGCGCCGATTCGTTGCCGATGCGGTCCACGCTGGTCACCGAGTAGTTTCGTTCCGTGCTGTTGGGCGCGGGATCGAGCCAGCTGTAACTTCCGATGTCGTGCTGGATCAGCGTGGCCTGCAACACGTCCTGCGTGGGCGCGGCGGCACGATACATCCTGTAGGTGTCCGGCGCGATGCCGGCCGGAGGAGCCCAGGAGGCGCGTACGCCGCCTCCGTAGATCATCAGGGACAGGCTTTCCGGATGCGGGGGAGGCACGCTGTCCACGTTGCCCTCGACCTCGGCGCAAGGGTTGCTCTCGGACGTCTGGCCGCCTACCACGCGGATGCTGGACACGGCAAATCCGTAGCTTCCGTCAGGTCCGGGCTGGCCGGTGAAGTACGTCTCGGTTACGGGGTTGCCGTCGCCCCACACGGTCAGGGACGTCTGTCCCGGAGCGCGCCGGTACACGATGTAGCCTGCCGCGCCCTCCACCGCGTTCCAGTTCAGTTCGACCCATCCGCCGGGCAACGAATCCACGGCCAGGCCGGAAGGCGGCGAGAACGGAGGCAGATCGCCCTGGTAGATCTCGAAGCGGTTTTGCACTTCGAAGACCTGTCCCACGTTGTCCAGGGGGTCCGTGCCCTCGAACACGAAGTTCATGTAGTCGGACGCGGCGGAGCCGTCCGCCGGGTCCATGGTGAACTGGCCGGTCCAGACCCTGTTGTTGCCGCTGTCCATGACCATGCCGGTGACCGGGGTTTCCACCGGGTTGTCCCGGGTGGTGTACGCGAGGTACGGCTCGGTGCCGGCGGCCAGGACCTGGTCCAGGCTCATGGTCACGTCCACCGTGGTCGGGTTTCCCGGGTCGTTCTGCACGGGTTCCGGCGGGTCTGTGAAGAAGCCGACCACGCGCGGTCCGGCGGTGTCCACCTCGACGGTGCGGTCGGGCGCGGACACGGCCGTGCCGCGGTTGCCTACCATGTCGCGGCCGGAGAATATGAGGGTGCCGGTTCCGCTGGGCGTTGCCGCGGCAATGGAGAAGTCGCCCACGTACGTCGTGGGGCTGGTCCGGATCAGGTTCACGGGGATGGGCGTCGCCCCGGGTATGGAGATGCTCACGAACGGGTCGGCAAGCAGCTGTTCGCTCACCGTGAGGTCCACGTCCACGACGCCCACGCCGTACACGCCGTTGACGTATATGCCGCGCGGCGTGAAGGTGACGTCGGTGACGGCCGGCGGCGAGGCGTCCACGTCCGCCGTGGCCGGATTCGACAGGACGGACTCGTTGCCTGCGGCGTCCACGCTGGTGAGTCCGAAATGGTACGTGCCGTCGGGCACGAACATGTGGCTGGTGGTGAGTCCGGTGAGGGGCGAGGTGTTCACGCGCACGGCCTGGGACGGATCCGTGAAGGCCGTGTTGGACTTGTACAGGTTGTACCCGGCCGGAACCTCGCCCGTGGCCGGACCCATCCAGGTGAAGACCACCTCTCCGCCGGCCTCGGACCGGGTGGCCAGATTCTGAGGCGGATCGGGCGCGCCCGTGTCCAGGGTTACGGTGAAGGTGTTGGATTTCGGGCTGATGCCGCCGCGATGCCGGGCCGTGGCCCTGATGCGGTTCTCGCCTTCCAGCAGGGTCAGCGGCATGGTGAAGTCGCCGTTTGCGTCCACGGCTGTCGGACCGGCGGCCGCCGCGTCATTGATCAGGATGGTTACCTGGGTGTCCTTCTGCGCGGCGCCGGTTACGCTCATGGCCGGGTCGCCCACCACGCCGCCTTGCGGAATGGCGGGACTGGTGGAGGCAAGCACCGGGGCCTCCGGAGGCCCGAGCAGCAGGTTCACGCCAAATGCCTTCTGCGTGAGGTTGCCCAGGCCGTCGTATGCCTTGAAGGTCACGGTGTGCATGCCGTCGGCCAGGGGCACCACGTTCCAGTCGAAGCTGTACTGCGGCCCGGACGTGCTGGAGGCGACCATCGCGCCGTCGGCCCAGAACTCGACCCGGTCCATGCCGGATTCCGTGTCCGCCGCCTCGATGGTGAAAGTGGTAGGACGGTCGATGAGCATGCCATCGGTCATGTACGCGCCGTTGGCCTTCCCGTTGCCCACCACCGGGCCCACGTTGTCCTGGTGCGGGCCGGCTTCCACGGTTGTCACCGGGCTGTACTCGCAGCCGTTGGCGTTCACGGCCGTGACCGCGAAGTAGTAGCGCTCGCCGTTCACAAGACCGGACACCCGCGTCGACGTCGAGGCGCCCGCGCTCTTGTTGGGCGTGAGGCCGTCCACGTCCGTGTAGTCCGTCGCCTCCATGTACACGTTGTAATGGTGCGCGCCGGTGACCGGCTGCCACCACAGGTCCACGGCCTGGTCGTCGCCGGAAGCGGACAGACCCGTGGGATTGGTGAGCCAGGTGCGGGCGTTGTAGTTGACTCCGGAGCTTTCGTTGCCGTCTGAATCCACCACGGAAATCCGGAACGAGTGGGACTCGTCCATGCCGAGACCGGTGGCCGTGTACTCATTGGTTCCGGCGGGCACGACAATGCCCGTTGTCGACCCGTCCACGTACACCAGCTGGTGGTCCAGATCGCCCCGGCTGTTGGCGCTGCCCTGCCACGAGAGGTGCAGGCCGCCGGGCACGCAGTCGGCTCCGATTCCGGTGACCTCCTCGGGAGCCGTGGTATCCACGGGCACGGCCGAGACGGGCGTCACCGAGTTCTGTCCGTTGCCGCGCTTGTCCACGGCGACCACGGCGAACCAGTAGGTCCGCCCCTCGACAAGCCCGCCCAGCACGTGTGTGAACACGCCGGCGTTCACCGTGGCGCGGACCGTGAGGCCCGACACCTGGGTGAAGTGGCCCTGCTCCGCGTAGATACGGTAGTAGCCGATGTCGCCGTGGGCGGCCTCGTCATACCCGGTCCAGTCCAGGGTGGCGGTGGTGCCGTCGCCCTGGCCGCTGACGGACAGGGTGGTGACGGCGGGCGGCGCCACGTCGTCGTAGATGATGTCCACGGCGGTTTCGCCCGAGTCGTTGCCCGAGAGGTCGCGGGCCTTGAACACGAGGTGGTTCACGCCGTTGACCAGGGACACCGTGTACTGCCACGTGGTGTCCGCGTTGTTGCTGATGATCCTGGCGCCGTTGAGGTAGATGGCGGTGTTCGCCTCCTTGGTGCCGGAAATCTCCTGGCTGGGCGAACTGGTGGGGGACACCACCGGGTTCAATTGCGGCGCGGCCGGCGGCGTGGTGTCCACGGTGAAGGCATAGGTCCTCTGGGAGTCCTGGAGACCCACGTTGTCCGTGAGCCGGAACTGCACGGTGTAGTAGGACTCGGCAAAGGGGGCGGTGGGCGTGAACACCAGCTTGTTGCCGGTGACGACGGCCCAGTCGCCGGGCACCGGGTTCGTGTCGCCGTCCGTCACGCTCTTCGTGGTGGCGGTGAGGGACAGGCCGCTGGTGGCCTCGGTGAAGGCGATGGTCACGTTTTGCGGCACGAAGTTGTTGTAGCTGCCGTTTTGCGGAGTGATGGACACGAACGCCGGGGCGTTGGTGTCCACGTAGATGTCCACGTACTCGCTGGCGCTCTTGTTGCCCGCGCCGTCCTCGACCCATACCTGAAGCGCGTTGGGTCCCTCGGACAGGGTGAGATTCACGGACCAGTCGCCCGTGCCTGGGGCCACCCTGGACACCCCGTTTATGAACACCTCCGTGTCCGCGTCCCGGGTTCCGGTAAGCGTCACCGACGTACTGTTCGAGTAGTTGCCGTCGTACGGACGCACCTGGATAACGCCCGAGGTTATGGCGCCGCCGGTGATGGACGGTTTTGCAGGGGCCTGGCTGTCCACGATGAAGGTGAACACGTGGCCGGCGCTGTTGCCCGCGGTGTCGGCCGCCGTGAACGAGACGGTGTACGCGCCGTCGGCCAGAGGTCCGCCCGACGGGGTGAACGTGAACTGGTCGTTGGCTTCGGATACCGAACCGGCGACAGTCGCGCCCACGGTGTCCGTGACCTGGACGCTCGTGGAAACGGCGGAGTCGTTCACCGTGCCCTCGCGGTCGATGAGGGTGAACACGATGCGCTCCACCAGCTTGCGTTCCGCCTGATTGGTGGGATCGGAGTGGACGAATTCCGGCGGGTTCACGTCCACGGTGACCTCGATGACGGCAGGGTCGGACACGAGGCCGAAGGCGTCCACGGACTGCACGTTCAACACGTTCCTGCCCGGTTGCAGGCTGTCCCACGTGGCGGCCCATGTGGTGGACGCATCGGGCGCGACCTTCTGCGTGTTGTTGATTCGGATGCCGGTGTCCGCGGGCTTTGTTCCCGTGAGGTTCACCGTGGTCACGCCGATGGTCATGTCTCCCTGGTCGATGGTCGGCGCGGCGGGCGGCTCGTACTTGTCCCACCACGGATCGTAGGACACCAGTCCCTTGTTGGCGTCGTCATTGTAGTCGTAAACCAGCGCGTCGATGTCCGCGGCCAGTTGTACGCCCCACCAGTTGTTGGTTGCGTCGATGGCGTGGCCGCTGTTGTTGTACAGGGCGATGAGGCCGGCGGCCGAGCCGGAAAGTTCGTTTCCGTTGACCTGCATGGGCGCGGTCGGCTCGACCCACAGGTTGTACACGGAGTTGTCCCTGATCACGTTGCCGGTGACAACGGGCACGAAGGCGCCTCCGTTGTCATGGTGCAGGATCATGCCCGTGCCGGTGGCGGACGTCACCGTGTTGTTGGACACGGTGGCCGAGTAGCCGTTGTGGTTGGAGTAAGCCTCGACGCCGTTCTGGGTCTTGTCCACGGTGTTGGAGTCCAGCACCAGGGTCATGGGCGGATTGGTGGGCCCGTGGTCCGAGTACACACGGATGCCGTACGCGCCGGATCCGTAGGTCTGCTCCACATGGTTGTTGTCGATGGTGAGGTTGTACTTCGTGTATTCCTTGCCGTAGACGTAGATGCCGTTCACGTCGTTGCGGAACAGCACGTTGTTCCGGATCAGGCAGTCCACCACGTTGGGCGAGGTGTTGTTGTTGCCGCCGTCGGTCCAGATATGGATGCCCCGGGTGGAGTTCATGCTGATGTCGCACCCGGTGATCCGGATGTCGGCCGATGTTCCCGCTCCCATGGTCTGGGCAAAGTGGATGCCGGTGCTTCCCGCGCCGGTGAACACGCTGTCCGTGACGAACAGGTTGCCGCCCGCGTTTCCGCAGTACAGGCCATAGCCCGTGTAGTCGACGACCGTGTTGTCCAGAAAGTCCAGGTTCACGAACTGGCCCGAGGCGTCGTAGTACAGGCCGTGTTTGGGATACAGCAGGTCCGTGTGCTGCATCTCCACCGTGCCGCCGGTGACGATCACGCCGCCCCAGCTTCCGGCGCTGGTTCCGGTCGCGGGCTGCATGGTGATGCGATTCGCGGCGTCGCCCACGCAGATGAAGGAGCCTTCGATGCGCAGTTCGGTGACGGACACGTCATTGCTGCCCGTGGCGTCGGCGAACGGGGGGGCCTTGACGATCGTGCCGGGCTGGATGGTGAGGGTAACCCCAGCCGGGACGGTGACGTCGCCATCCAGTTCCACCACACCGCTCCATATCTCGTCGGCCGGCAGCACCCCCGCGTTGGTTGCCGCGTCATAGTCCACGGTGACCGTGATCTCGTGGGGCTGCGACTCCACGGTGCCGTCCGCGTTCACAGCGCGGGACAACAGGGTATAGGCGCCCTCGGCGGGCTCCTCCCAGGTGTGTGTCCAGAAGGTCCTCTGGGACGGATCATCCCAGGTGGCGGAGGTCCAGGTGGCGCCGCCGTCCACGGAAACCTCAACTCGGTCGAGATAATAGGAGCACGTGGCAAACCCGGTCACGGGCACGTCGCCGCCGTGGATGGCGTCCCCTGCCTCGGGCGAGAGGATGCGGGCCATGGGGGGCACGTTGTTGGCCACCGGGTCCGGGTTGTCCAGCCACGGCACGTACTGCACGGAGCCGTAGGAGGCGTTGTCGTTCACGTCGTAAATGCGGGAGATGTTCCTGGGGTTGTCGCCGGCCAGAAATTCCGCCGTGGTGGTCGCGCCCCAGTAATTCCAGCGGGCGTCCAGGCCCGTGGCCGTGTCCATGTGCACGTCATGGGCCCCGCCGTTGCCCTCCATGTGGTTGTAGTAGAGGTACGAGTAGTCGTAGTGGTCCAGGTTGAAGGCATACTGGCCGTTTCCGGTGACGATGTTCAGGAACGCGTACAAGCGCATGCGCTCGTCGTCGCGGTTGTACCAGCGGTAGATCTGCACGCCGTCGTTGCCGTTGTTTCGTATGATGTTGCCCACGATCTCGGCGACCACCCTGGTGGAGGCATTGCCGGTGTAGGTCTTGTACACCATGATGCCGTCATCATTGTTGTTCTCGATGAGGTTGTCCTTGATGACGATGCGGTGGGACTCGCTCCTGTCGTTTTCGAACACCATGCCCTGCCCGGTGCCGGCGGTGATGGTGTTGGCCTCGGCGATGGTGAGCAGGTCGTTCCAGTTGCCGTCGTCGTTGCGCCGGTACAGGTTCCTGTAGTTGCCTTCGAGGTAGCAGTCGGCGATCCTGCCCTGGCTGCGTGCCCAGTAGTAGGAATTCACCGCCACGCCGTTGCCGTTGTCCCAGCCACTGGTGCCGGTATGGCCGGAGGCGTGCACATTGGTGATGTTGTAGTTGGTGTCCGTGCTGCTGTTGCTGTTGAGGACGACACCGGAGCCGCCGTTGTTGTGGGCATCGACCCCGTCCAGGAAAACGTCCAGGCGGGAATTGCTGTCCGACAGGTACATGTCCAGGCCGTGCCGGCCGTTATAGTTGGCCGTGGTGGGGGACAGGAATTCGGGATCCGACACCGTGGTCAGAGTGTAATTCATCCGCCCCCCGCTGTGGGCGCGGATCACGATGCCGTTCTTGTCGCCGCCCGAGCAATGTTCGGCAACGATGTTGGCCATGTTCACGTCCCAGACGCCGCTGGAATCGGACCGGCAGTACACACCGTTGTGCGGCCTGTTGCTTGCCACCACGTTGGTGAGGCCCACGGAGCCGGAACCTCCGGTCATGTAGAGATACACGCCGGTATTGGAACCGCCGTCCACGTCGATATCGGAGCCGTGAATGGTCCCCGACGTTCCGTCGTACCTGACATATACGCCGTAGCCGGTGGTGTCGTTCGCTGTCACGTGGTCCAGGAGCACGTCGGCCGTGCCGCCGGACTGGTCGAAGTAGATGCCGTGTACCGCGTACATGAGCGTGGTGTGGGAAACCTCCAGGGTGGAGTCGCCGCTGCCGTATATCTTCAACCCGCCCCACTGGGCCGTGTTGGTGAGGTCGCCGTCCGGCCGGAACAGGACGGGAGCCGCCTCGGTGCCCTGTATCCTCAGGGTGCCGTTGATGATGAACTCTACACGGTTCGTGTCGTTGGTCTGGCGATCGTCCGTGCCTGCCAGGCGGATCGTGGTTCCTTCCTGGATCGTCAGGGTGGTGCCGAGAGGCACGGTCACGTCGCCGGTCACCAGGATGTCGCCGTTGTCGGGTACCCACAACTCGTCGTTGGCAAGCTCGCCTGTCGTCGTCGGGATGGTGTCCGACACCGTGAGGGTCACCTGGTTGCCCGTGGCGATGATGGTGTCCGAATCGTCGATGATGCGCGCCTGCACCGTGAATGTGCCCGGACGGTTCGCGTCCCAGTCGTAGGACCAGTGGCTGGTGCCCACCGCCGGGTACCACTCGCCGCCGGCTTCCGTCTGCACCTCGACCCGCTTGATGCCCGAGCGGCACAGGGCCACGCCGCGCAGCGTGTAGGAGGAAATGGGCACCACCTCATTGGCGCCCTCGACCGGATCCTTGACCCGGATGCGTTCATTGACGATGTCGATGTCCACCATCGCGTCCTGGACGGGCTCGTAGTCGACGAAACCCCGCCCCGCGTCGTCGTTCTTGTCGTGAATCGCGTCGGCCGGGTCCCTGCCGCCGAAATGGTTGTACCGGCCGTCCACCGTGGTTCCGCTGCCGTTTTGCAGCTCGTTGCCCGGGTTGGACATGATCGTGTTGTAGTTGACGTTGGATATGCCCCGGGTGTTCACGTACACGCCGTCGCGGGTGTTTTCGTAACTCTCGTTGAACAGGATGTCCGCGATGTTGTCGTCGTAGACCTCGATGCCCTCGTTCGTGTTGGCGAAAACGGTGTTGGACCAGATCAGGACGCCGTCGGTCGCGCGGACGAACAGGCCGTCGTCGCCGTTGTCATGAATCAGGTTGTCATGGACGTTGGCACGGACGCGGTAGATGTACGGGTCGGAATGGGTGTCCCGGTTGATGAAGATGCCCCGGCCGGAGTTGCTGTAGATCTCGTTGTTGAAAACCTCCAGTTCCATGATGTCCGAGGCGTTGTTGCGGTAGCTGTACTCCCTCTCGATGCGCATCCCGTTGCCGCCGTTGTGGTGGGACACGTTGTCCGATATGGTGAAGTCCAGGCCCCGGCAGCGGTTTATCCACCCGTGCAGGCCGTCGCCCGTGTTGTAGCGGAACGTGTTTCCGGTGATCACGTAGACCGGTTGATTGTCGCGTGAGTAGTGGGGGTAGAGGTACACGCCCTGTTCGTTGTGGTGAAAATCGTTGTCGCGGATGGCGCCGGAAATGTCCGCGTCATAGTAGTTGTAGATGTGGATGCCGGAACCTTCCTCGCGGCTGCTGGTGCGGATGGTGTGGCCGGCGAACTCGTTTTCCTCCACCAGGTAATCCAGTTTGGTGGGATTTTCGTTGCGCAGGTACATGCCGCTGCGGGTATTGGCGCTGTACGTGCCCCCCTGGGCCCGGAAGGTAGCCCGGGTATTGGAATCCTCGTTGAACAGGTAGACGCCGAAGCCGTCGTTGCCCTCGAACAGGCACAGTGTGTTGGGCTGGCCCTCGGGTTTGGCGTGGATGTCGATGGTGCTGTCCGAACCCTGCTCGTTGTACCAGTACAGGCCGTGGTCTTCGTAGGAACCGTCGGCGAAGTCGCCGTTGCTGGTGGCCCGGATGCCGGCGAATTCACCCGTCCAGGTGGCGGAGTTGTACGTGTGGATATATGCGCCCGATGCGTAGGCCTGGTTCAGTACGAGGCCCCAGGTGGTGATTTCACCCGTGCCGCCGTTGATCTCCCAGTGCAGGCCGTGGCCGCCCGGGTCGTCCACCACCACGTCGGTAAGGCGCATGGCCCCGGAGCAGCTGGTGAGGTTGAACCGCATGCCCGTGCTCGCGCATTCCCTGACCAGCACGTCGTTGATGACGATCGGATACTGGTGTGCCGCATCGCCCAGGTTGTTCAGGTCGTAATTCAGCCCCGCCTGTCCCCAGTACAGTTCCACGTGCTCCATGACCAGGGGCGAGTAGGTTCCGGGTGCGCCGGAATGAGTAAGCCAGATGCCGCCCCAGTCGCCTCTTTTCGGGTTGGCGTTGTTCGTCGTGAACACCACGGGATCGGCCTCGGCGCCCAGAATGAACAGCGAGCCTCCGTCCACGATGATCTCGCCCCTGTCCGCATAGTTGCCGGATGCCTGGTCGTCCCCCGGCGCGAACCGCACGTTGGTTCCGGCGGTGATGGTGAGGGCCTTGCCGGCGGGCACGGTCACGTCGCCCTCAAGGACGTAATCGCCGTACACCGATGAATCCCACACCTCGTCATCCCTCAGTTCGCCGGTGAGCGTAGGCAGGCCGTGGTCCACGTCCACGGTTATCTGTGCCGGCGTGTAGGCACTGCCGAACACCTTTGCCATGATGGTGGCCGGGCCCTCGGGCGGGTCCACCCACGTGTAGGACCACCGGGTAGTGCCCGTGGCCTCGTTCCAGGTGGCGCCTCCGTCCGTGGAGACCACCACGGTGAAGCCCGGACCGTCGGCCGCGGCGATGCCCCTGATGAGCCTGTCCGCGCCGTTGATGGAAGCTCCGTCATACGGCGACTTGATGCCGGCCGCCGGTGCGTCCGGAATCGGCATGAGCGTCGTCATGGACCTGTCCGTGTCCACGATGCCCACCGACGGGTTGTCCGCCCTGTCCCAGATCATGCTGGGGTCAACGCCGACCGCGCCGAAATGGTTGTACCGCGCGTCAACCGGATGGTTGGTTGCGAGGTAGAGTTCGTAAGACGTGTCGGGCGTAAAATTGCCGTATATGTTGTTGAAGTTTACGTGCTGCTTGGCGATGCATTCCAGATACACGCCGTGGCCCGTGTTGCCCTGTATGGTGTTGTACGCCACGTCGCTTGCGTACAGGCCCCGCAGCGCCAGGCCGAAGCTCGTGTTGCCCGTGATCGTGTTGAAGTCGCAGTGGGCTGTTCCGCCGCCACCTTCGCCCGCATCCAAATAAAGGCCGGAACCCGCGTTGCCGTAAACCTCATTGTCCCATACCCACACGTGGCTGGGATTCATGCTGTACAGGCCGTGGCTGCCATTGTTGTACAGGGTGTTCGAGTACACGTACGACTCACCGTTGGCCCTCAGGTACAGGCCCTGCTGGCTGTTGCCCCAGATTACGTTGTCCGTGGCCGTTGCGCGGATCTTGTACTCGTACTGGCTGCCCGTGTTCGTCCGCCGGTTGGCGATCATGCCCTGGCCGTTGTTCTCATGGACCGTGTTGCCCTCAAAGAGGACCGTCACCCAGTCGTCGTGGTAATCGTACTCGCGATAGACCTCGACACCGTCATTGCCGTTGTTGTGGACGTGGTTGTCCAGGACCTGGATATCGGCGCTTCGGGTCCTGTTCTCGTAGTGGTAGATACCCCGGTCCGTATTGTATTCGCAGACGTTGTTCTCATACAGGAACGTGGGCGCTCCCCGGTCGTTGTAGCGGCCAAGATAGTAGTTGTAATTGTGAATGCCCCGCCAGTTGTGGTGGGAATGGTTGCCACGGGCGATGAAACCCCGCATGTCGCAGTCCCACTCGGTCCGCATGACAAGACCCGCCCCGTAATTCCAGCCATTGGTCATTTCATGTCCGGCGAACTCGTTGTTCTCGAACGTGGCCGTAATGATCGTGTGGTTCTGGCTCTGGACCAGTATGCCGGAAATCGTGTTGTCGCTGTACACGCCGGCGCTGGCGTTGATGGTGGCCGTTGTATTGCTGTCTTCCTGGTAAAACCGGAAACCGTAGCCGTTGTTGTGGTAAAAGGTGGTCTTCGTGTTCTCGTCCGCTCCGGGCGAAGACGCGAGGTCCAGGACCACCTCGTTGGCTGTGCGGTTGTTCCAGTACATGCCGTACTGGTCGTATCCGGAGACGCCGAAATCCCCATTTTCCGAGCACCGGATGTCCGTGAGGTCCGCGTCGATGTACCCGTTGTTCTGGCAGTATGCGTAGATGCCGTGTCCGCCGTTGTTGTCCGAGGTTACCGTGTCCATGGACAGCAACACGTTGGAGGCGTTGTAGTTGAAATAAATTCCGTGGCTGCCCGAGTCGTGGACATTCACCCGGGTGAAGAACATGCCGCAGTCCGCTGACGCCAGTTCAAAGCGCAGGCCCTCGCTGGAGCAGTGGCGCACCACGACGTCCTCGAACTCGACCGGGGTGAGACGGCCCGGGTCGCTCGCGTTGGACAACACGTAGCGCAGGCCGTCGGTGGCGTACTCGATGACCGCGTTCTTCACCACCACGGGAGTGTACGTTCCAGCCGTGGACTGCACAACGGTGATGCCGCCCCACAGGCCGGGCACCGGAGTGTCGCCCGCAGTCGTCAGGGTCACGGTCTCCGCGTTGGCCGCGCCGATGACGAGCGCGCCGCCGTCGTCCACGATGATCTCGGGAAGACTGGCATTGTAGCCGGACTGGGTGTCATCGCCCAGGGCAAAGGACACCGTGGTGCCGGGCCTGATGTTCAACGTCGCGCCCGAGGCGATCCGCAGGTCGCCGGTCACGTTGATCACGCCGTGCGCGGCTCCATCCCAGGTCTCGTCGCTTGTGACGGTGCCGCTGGTCACCACTTCATTGGGATCGATGTTCACCTGCACGGAATCAGCAGCGGCGGCCGAGTTCTGCACACGGGCCCGCAGCGCCTTGTTGCCGCCCGTGGGCGTCTCCCAATCCAGGGTCCAGGTGTCCGCCGCGATGGTTCCGGGGATGTCCGTCCACGTGGAGCCATTGTCCGTGGACACCTGCACGGTGTAGGGCGACGACTCGGACAGGACCACGCCCTCCAGGCTGTACACCACGCCGTCGCCGATGCGGTCGCCGTCTTGGGGCCGCTTGAACATGGCCACCGGATCGGTGGGGTTCGCGATCAGGCCCGCCTTGTAAGGCGACCACTCCACAAGACCCACGCCGGTATTGTCCACACGGTCATACACGTACGCCGCCGGGTCCGGCGAGGAGCCCAGGTAATTGGCCTTGGCGTCCACGTAGTAGCCCGTGGCGTTGCGGATCTCGTACTGGGTGTCGGCCAGGTAATTGTTGTAGATGTTGTTGTAGTTGAGGTTGATCCTGTCCGTGGCATGGACTTCCACCCCGTCGCCCGCATTGTTGTAGAAGCTGTTGTAGATGACGTCCGACGCGCCCACCGCGTTCAGGTACAAACCGTCGCCCCCGGCATTGTCGTGGGATTCGTTCAGGTACACGGTGACCGGGTAACCGCCGTTCACGCCGCCCCGGAGATGCAGGCCGTGGGACGTGTTCTCGTACACCGTGTTCCTGTAAACGTATTGCCGGGACTCGGCGCGCACCTCGATACCGTTGTCCGTGTTCTGGTAGCAGGTATTGCCGTACACATGCGGAGACTGGTGCGAATCGATGTTGATGCCGTCGCCGGCGTTTCCATACGCCACGTTGTTGTACGCCGTGGCGTTGGTGTAATAAGCGGTCGCGTGGTCCTGGCGGTCGAGGTAAATACCGTGGCTGCCGTTGTCATGGGCGACGTTGGAGTCCACCACGATGTCCATGAGGGTGCTGCCATGGTACCAGTATTCCCGGTAGATCCTCATGCCGTAGCTGCCGTTGCCGAACACCTCGTTGCGGCGGGCCTCGATGTTGGAACTGTCGCCCCGGTTATTCCTGCAGTACATGCCGTAGTCGTTGTTGTTCGCGGAAATGTTATCCAGCCAGGAGACATTGTCGGTAACATATTGATAATACGCATAATGATAGGAGCCCATCCGGTTGTCGTACATGGAGCAGTTCCGGATGGTCAAAGAGGGCTCCGAATTGTGCTTGCAGTGGGTCATGAGGCCGTCGCCGTAGCTCCAGTCGTCATCCCGGGTGTGGCCCACGGCCATTACGCCGTCATAGGTGGTGTCGGTTCGGGCATGGTCGTTGGTGTGCACGTAGATGCCGGAGATGTAGTTGTTCTCGACGATGATGTCCGTGGCGTTGGTGATGAGCACCGTGCCGTCGTCATTGGCCGAGCAGTGGAACCCGTAGTCCTCGTTGGAGGCGAAGTACGACTTTTGTCCGACCTCGGCTCCCGGGGTCGAGGAGGCGTTCACGGTGAGCCGGGCCTGGCCGACGGCATGAGCGTACACGCCGTTTTCCTGGCATCGGCTGGCCCGTACGTTGGTGAGGTTCAGGGTGCCGTCTCCGCCGTTCTGGTTGTGGTAGTAGCCATGGCGCGCCCCCATGATCATGCAGTTGGTCATGTTCATGACCTGGCTTGCGCTGGAGAAGGAGGAACGGATTCCGCCCCAGTCACCCTTGGCCGTGACGATCGGTTCGCCAGTGAAGACGACGGGGTTTTCGATTGTGCCCTGGACGGTGAGGGTGCCGAAATCCTGGACGATGATCTCGGGCAGGGTATTGTACGAGCCCCCGCTCTGGTCGTCCGAGGATGTGAAGGAGACCCGGGTGCCGGCGTCTATTGTGAGGGTCACGCCGTTGGGAACGGTGACGTCGCCGGTGACCCGGATATTGCCGGACCAGGTCTGTGACGCGGACAGTGTGCCGCCGTTCACGGTCTGGGTGTAATCGTACAGGGGATCGGCCACCACGCCGATGGCGACGACGTCCGTATAGCCGGTAACGTCGGCGCGGAACGTGCCGTCCAGGCTGTAGACCCGGTCAGGGCCGCCTGCGTCGTCATGGTCCACGCCGTACATCCGGCCGGTGTTTCCGTCCAGGCAGAAGATGCCGATTTCCGTGCTGCCCTCGGTATGGGTGTAGCTGTGGGGCCACTCGGCAACCAGGGACTGGTCGCCCCAGCTCACCGAGTCCGCGTTGTAGGTAACGGGGCGGCGATATACTTCGTCCGCCTCGTTCTGGCCCTGTTCGACCTCCTGGTAGTAGTTGTCCAGTTCCAGCAGGATCAGGGTGCCGTCCGCCGCCACGGCCACGTCCCGCAGTTCCGTGCGGCTGTCGTATTCCCCCCAGTTGCCCGCGTCCGTCCAATTGCTGCCGGACAACACGTCGTTGCCCGTGGCGCCCTCGTAGTTGGTGATCCGGAAGAAGAACACGTCGTTCCCGCTACCGCTGGTATACGGGTTGTACGTGTCACGCGGCGGGTCGCCGTCGGTCTCCGTTACCCAGACGCCCTGATAGTCTCCGGCGTCGTAAAAGGCGATCCTCCGGCACTCGGACTTGCCACCTCCCTCGCTGGGTTCATGGAGCACGCCGATTTCGTGGACATCGTTGTCCGAGGCCGAGTAATCCGTGACCTCCAGGCAGTACAGCCGGTTGGAATCCCCATGGCTGTCGGTGCCGGTCTTTTCCCGGTTCAGCAACAGCACGCGGCCGTTCCCCGCCCACTCGATGTCGAGCCAGTTCTCCGTGTATCCCGTGTATTCGCACAGGGCATTGCTCGCGGCCGTGGCTTCCCTGTAGTACACCACGCGGCCCATGCCGTGCGCCGTGACTTCCTGGAGCACGAACACGTTGCCGGCCTCGTCCACGTCCAGCGACTTGAACGGGCCGTCGCCGCCGTTGGGCAGGGCGTGGGTCTTTGCCACCTGTCCTGTCTTACGGTTCACCCACACCAGCTCGTCCCTGGTGTCGTCGAGCAGTATGAGATTGTCCCCCGCCTGCGCCGGGGCCAGGAAGGCGCCCACGGCCAGAAGCAGGGTGATGATCGTCCACGAGAAGGTTCGGCGTACCATTGTGTCCCTCTGCGGTTTATGCGTTATCAGCATGTTGAAAAACGCGATCCGGGGCGTTTCTCGTCGGTGCGGCGTACGCCAAGTACGCCTTGTTCCTCGAAATTCGCGCGCCTTGCATCTCATCGTTGAACAGGCTGCCAATTCCGAGTTTTTCAACGGGCTCTTACGGGATCGCGTTCGTTGCCAAGACTGTGTTCGAGTCGACCTTTCCGTCAGGGCCTCCACCCTGCCACGGGCCGCGCCATGTGCACCAGCACGCCCGCACCGTCGCCCACGGCGAAATCCCTGCCGCGGACCACGTAGGTGGTCCCGCCCTGTCCGTCGTCCATCGCCTGGACCGCCACGGTGGTGAACAGGCCGGTTTCGGAATCGTACCCCCTGATGGACGCCACGTTTTCCAGGCCGATGCTGGCGGCCATGTCCCAGGCGGTGAGGCCCGAAGGCACCGCTGCGAACCCCGGGGTATTGAGCCCCTGGACGAGGGGCATGGCGGTTTCCGCGGCCAGGGTGGCCACCGGGACGCTGCCCCCGATGTCGGCCCACACCGCCAGCGTGGTCCGCGCCGTGAGTGTGAAGTCCGCGCCCTGCGCACCGTTGGTGGTGTCCCAGGTGGCTTCCCGGTACACACCGCCCGCGGTGTCGTACTGGAGCAGCCTCGTTATGCCGAGGCCCCTGCCGTTCCAGTCCGCCAGCAACTCGAAGGAGGTGTCCGTGGCCGGGTCCTCCACGACCTCGGCGGGTGCTGCCAGCAGATTCATGCCGGGCCGAATTTCCAGGACGATGTCGTTGCGATTGACGGTGGTTTGATAGACCTGCCAGCGTCCCAGCCTGTCGTCCTGCCAGACCAGCAGGTTGCCGTACAGGGCCGGCTCCTCCTGACGCGCGGCATGGGCCACGGCCAGGGAGCTCAAGCCGTTTTGGGAGCCGCCCCAGGCGATGTCGGGATTGTCCTGGGCCACGAAGCGCACGTAGGCCATGTTGTCGCCCTGGACCGCCACCTGGACCTCGTTGTCGTTGTTGTACGTGAGGCGGCGCTCCTCCAGGGTGGGGATGTAATGGGCGTAGATGTCCGTCTGCTGGTTACGGGTATCCACGAACAGTATGGTCTGCCCGGAGATGACGGGACTCGTCTGGTAATGGTCCTCCTGCACGGTGACGCGCTTGAGCACACCCGTGGGCAGGGAATCGTACAAATAGATTTCCGGCTTGCCGAAACGGTAGTCCTCCCAGACGACGAGGTTGCCGGAGACCGAGGGCTTGACCTGGTCGCGCTCGTTATTGTCCGAGATCCTGGCCGGGGTGGGAGTGCCCGCGGACAGGTCCACGGCCCATATCTCCCAGTTGCCGGTCGAGTTGTCCTGGTACACGAGCCAGTTGCCGTCCACGTCCGGGTTGGTCTGGTCGCCGTCCCGGTCGAACCCGGCGATCGCCTGGGTGTTCCGGTTGTAGTGGTAGATGTCCCAGTCCCCGTTGCGGAAGTCCTGCCACACGATCCAGTCCGCGGTGATGGCCGGGTTCTGCTGGTCCGCCGCGTTGGAGGTGATGTTGGTCTCCGCGTTGGACTCCATCCGGTAGATTTCCCAGTTGCCGTCCCGGTCGTCCTGCCACACCACGGTGGTGCCGTACACGTCCGGGTACATCTGGTCCCCGGACCCGGAACTCACCGCCTCGTCGTCCAGGTACGCCTGGACCTCCACCTCGATGGGCGTCGAGCACGTCACGTGGCCCAGGCCGTCATCGGCGATGAACCGCACCGAGTACGTGCCCGCGCCGAGCAGCGCGCCGTTGTCGTCCGTGCCGTCCCACAGCACGGCTCCTCCCGAGGCAGTCACAACGTCCACGTTGTACGTGCGCACAACGGGAAGGGTGTCGAACGAATAGGCCTGCCAAGAGCCCTGCGCGATCTGCACCTCCGCTGTGGTCTGCGGCACCGCGTCGTCGTAGCTGAACGAGATCAGCGTGTCCTGGTCCGCGGCCATGCCTGCCGGAGCGCCGGGCATGAAGGCGGTGGGCGCGGCGGCCAGCGACAATGCCGTGGGCGGGTCGTCGTCCACGAACACGGAGGTGGACTTGGGCGTCTCGTCCATGTTGATGGTGTTGGTGGCGTAGTACCACAGGGTGTGCGCGCCGTCGCCGAGGGCGGGGCGCTGGCTGAACATGAAGGGGTTCACCACCGCTTCCCACGGTCCCTGGTCGCCGTCGTCAATGTTGAACTGCATGTCCTTCACGCCGCTTTGCGGGTCGTCGGACAAAAAGAGCAGCTCGGTTGCCGACGTCAGGTACACCGGGCTGTAGCCCACGCTGGGGTCGCCAACGGAAATCCGGGAAACCGGCGGCGTGGTGTCCTCCGCCTGGTCGTAGTCGTAGGTGAACGTGTAGGAGCCGCTGGTGTCCACGTCGAACAGGCACAGGTAAAAGGATTCCGCGCCCCGCTCGCCCCGTTCGCGCTTGATCCAGTAGTTCTCCTCCTTGATGGCCTTGCCGTCGGAGCGGAACACGTGGTCTATGGGCACCCTGCCCTGCGTGGGCGCGTTCTTCTGCACGAAGATGAAGTCATGCGCCATGGGCACGGCCAGTTCGTAAACGCCGCCGCCCAGGCTCGTGAGCGTGCTGGTGGAGGACACGTTCTCCACCGGGTTGATGTAGTTGTCCGACTCCCACACCTGGTAGGTGCCGCCGTCTTCCCCCAGAAAGTCCCTGATGAAGTCCCGGCCGGCCCTGTCCACCATGACATTGTGTTCCAGGAAGTGGGTGTTGACGCTGTCGATCAGGGAGGTGAGCTCGCCGCCCAGTTCGTCCGCGTGGGTAAAGGTCGCCTCGAAGTCGATGAAGGTGCCGGTGAGCGAGGAGATCATCTGCCACCGAGCCGTGCCGCAGGTGGCCGGATCTATGTCCCCGAAGTCCACCTTGAGGCTTGGCGTGGCCTCCATGCCGTTCACCGTGCTGCCGATGATCCGGAAGTCGATGAGAAGCCCCTGGTCGTTCTCGACGATCCGGGGCTGGCCCGATTCGATCTTGAGGTCGCCGGCCGTGCCGAAGCCCGTGTTCTGCACGCGCACCCCCAGGTCGTAGGGGATGGGGGGCTCGGTTTCGGAGGTGAAGGGATTGTCTCCGAACACGTCACGGGGCAAAAAGTAGTCGAGGACAAGAAGCGGCTGCGGCTTGACCAGGATCTCGTCGGGGTCCACATCCATGGTCTCCGTGTTGCCCCCGGCCGTGTAGGACAGCGTGGCCCCGGCGAAGTAACGTATTCCCTCCGGGTCCTCGCCGCCCGCACCCGGCGAGGGCACGATGAGCCAGTGGATCTCGGCGACACCCCCGGCGGCCACGGTGCCCGTGCCGTCCACGGAGTTGATGCCGTCCATGCTGTCCTCGCGCACGTAGAAAATGTTGGTCACGTCCACGTCCGTGCCGTCCAGAAGGTACACGTCCACGCGGATGCTTTCCAGAGGCATGTCCAGGCCGTTGGTGATCTTCATCTTCGCGTCAAAGGCCACCCGCTCGAAGGTCAGTTCCTGGACGATCTCTATCTTCACGCGGGCGCAGACGTCCTCGGCCGCCATGGCCTGGGCCGAGGCGAGGAGAAGCACGCATGCCAGCAGGGGTACGAGCGCCGCGCGAAGGATTGGTTTGCCAAGGATCAGGGCTCTCATCCACACCTCCCGATGGTCGGGGCACGTGCCCCAGTGTGGTATTCATAACTATTGTGCAAAATTCTGAAATTGTTGATTTAATCAACAAAAGGCGCGGCCTTGCCGTACTCGGCGGTGAATGCGGTGCTGTCCACCGCGTCCACAATGCCGTCGCCGTTCATGTCATGGTCCGGATTGTACGCGGCGTCCCCCACGGCAAGGCCCCAGCCGCCGGTGAGCAGTGTGGCGTCCAGAAGGTCCACCGAGTCGTCGCAGTTGATGTCCGCGAAGTATCCCGAAGTGAGGGGCACGGCCCGGGCCGTGCCGGTTTGCGGCTCCATGATCCGGTAGTGCAACAGTTCGTCGCCCATGGCGCCGTTGCCCCGGAGCGCGCGCAGGGTGAGCACGGCCTGCCCGGAAAGGTACAGGCTCTTTCCCGTCGCCGAATCGTAGAGGTTGTTCAGGTCCAGCAGGACAAACCCGGGTTCCGCGCCGGTACCCACGCTGCCGTCGCCCACGTACGCGGACACGGGATGCCCGGCGCCCGGAGCTTCACACAGCACCAGGGAGCCGCGCGCCGCCGTGGACATGTCCGGTCTGTACACGAAGAACATGGCGAGATCGTTGGCCGCCGGGGCAAGGGATGCCCCCGCCAGGTCCGCCATGGTCCGGGTCCGGACGGCGACCGTCGCGTCCGCGGGCCACGTCGTGGTCTGGTCCGAAGCCGTGCTTTTCGCCTTGAACGCGTAGGCGGTGTCCGGCGCGAGGCCGCTAACCCGCACCTTCATCACCCCCGCGTTTTTTGCATAGTCCACCAGGGTCTGGCTGCCCGAAAGGGAGGGAAACGCGGTCCGGGTGACCAGGCTCGTGATGTCCGCCCCGCTCTCGTCATACACGGTAAGCGCCGGGTCGGCGGCAACGTCCGTCACCCAGGCCACGGAAAAGGACCGGGGCGTCACGTCGCACACCACCGGCTCCCGCACGATGGCGGGCGCGGCCCACGCCGCCGGTGCAAAAAACGCGACGATCAATATCAACCAAAGGAAACGTTTCATTCCAACACCTGTTCCGGTCGGGTTGTCGGTTTATCAACCTTCTGAATAACTCGGAATCCACAGCCTGTTCAAAAACAATGAGATGCAAGGCGCGCGAATGTCGAGGAGTAATGCGCACTTATGGTGCGTTGCATCGACGGGAAAAGAAACGCAGCAGATCGCGTTTTTCAACAGGCTGTTATCTGATTTCCGCCACCTTGTGCAGCACGAACACCAGTTCCGGCGGGCCCAGAGCCCCGTCCCGATCCAGGTCCGCGACATCCACGGTACCGGCATCCATGCCGGCGAGCACCTTCAGGATGAGGATGGCGTCCATGAGGTCCACGGCGGTGTCCGTATTCACGTCGCCCAGGGCGTACAGCCGGGTCGATGCCGGGGTGATTCCCGTCACCGAAAGGGGCACGCCTCCGAAGGCGGCCAGCAGGGGCCGCGTCCCGCCCACGGACACCTCCACCACCGTGGCGTCCGGCACCTCCAGACCCACGTACACGTACACGTCGAACAGGCCGCCACCGGCAAGGCCGGGCGTGTCCCTCGGGGACTGGTAGGCGAACGCCACCCGCGCCGTCCCCGCGCCCGTGGCTTCATTCCTTAGCAACAGGATACCGTCGTCGCCCTGCCCTCCCAGAAAGCCTGAGGCCAGCGCCGACTCGTTCACTCCCGGCGGCTGGGGCGCCAGAGGCAAAAACACGGTGATCCCGCCCTCGTCGTACACCCATCCCGTCTCTCCCGGGACCAGGCCCGGCGGCGTGGTTCCGTCGTTAACCACGCGCACCGGAACGCCGCCGGTGGCCGAGACCGCGACCTCCAGGTCGAATCCCGCCGCCACCGGGACGACATCCGAAGCCGAGACGGAAACACGGCTGACCCGGCCCGGAGCCATGGACGGTGCGGGATCGCCGACCTCCAGCGTGGCGGGCCAGGCCGGAACGGCGCACAAAAGGACGGCAACGAACAACAACAGTCGGGTTCGTCTCATGTCAAAAGCCCTTGTATCGTGTGAGTTGGCTTGGAAAGTACGGCGGGACGGCACGCGGATGCCCCTGCCGGACGCACTGGTGCGGCCGGTTGCGCGGGGTATGGACCGTGGTTGGTGCGCCATTTGCCATTTCCCGGATGGACGCCGTCGGAAAGCACTGTGCGGGGAGAAAAAACAGCTTTCCGAGACAACCTCTTTGCCCTGGCCTCGCCATACCATGCGGCATGCCTCCTTACCGGCTGCCGTCAGTTCGGAAGGATGGCTTTCCGGCCCCGGACATCCCCGTGAAAAGGGAGGATGGGTATCCGGCACTCGATTGCGTGAGCGAGGATGCTACTCCGGTACGGGACTCGTTTTCGTGCAGCGCTGGCCGGGCCTGGGACAGGAATGGAAACTCGCGAGTTGCTGCTACGGAGTGCCTGTGTCTGCTATTGAGCCATATAACAGTATTTACCTGAATTTCAGTGCGCGTGTCAAGATGTAAAGAGGATGGATGCGCATGAATACAACCTGAGAATTGATCCCCTTGCCCCATGCCGCGGCCCCCCGATGCGGCCATCCCCGTCCGGGGCGACTTGCCTCCGTGATTCGCAACGCCGGCCCTTGCGGCCTGAGAAAACCATTGACCTGTCCATGGCTTCATACCTGGGCATCTCCGTCGACCTTCCGGGATGAAGAACATAGGAGCATCGGCCCCGCGAGAAGAGAACCATCGCCGGCAATGGGTACGGGAATGTCAGGTTCATCGGCTCCCGGGACCGAACACGGGTACGGGAATATGGTGGGGATGCTGCGGGACGAAACATTTCCGTGCTTTGCCGGTGAGGGAGTACGATCGGATTCAGGAGTGTGAGATGCCCGGGATCGGGATGATAGAGTGGATGATGGCAGGGAGGAATGGGCGCGGCGAGCCGTGCCCTTCGCAAAGGACCCTTCAGTCCCTTGCAAGCCGCTCGGCGACCACACGGAAGGTCTCGGGCGAGAACCCCATGAACAGGTGGCCGGTGCGCACCTCCACGTGCTCGACGCCCCCGGTGTGCCTGTCCAGGCAGGCCCGCCAGTCGACGATGCCGTCGTTTTTCGAGTACACGGCCACGGTGGGGGTGGTGATGGGAGTGCTTCGCTCGCCGCCCATTTTCCTTTCCAGCTCGTCCAGGTCGTAACCCCATCGTTTGTACAGGCCGGCGAACACCGTGTACTTGGGGCCGCCTTCCACGGGCGTGCCCAGGGTGACCACGAGACTGACCAGGTCGGGCCGCTTTCGCGCCACCTCCCTGGACAGGTATCCGCCGAGGCTCCATCCCACCAGGGTCACGGGCTGACCCGCGCTCTTCGCGAACTGTTCCACCCCGGACAGCACCTTCGGGAACATGTCCGCCACGTTGCCATTGTTGCGACCCAGGGGCCAGCCGCGGACGTCGTGACCCATCCTTCGCAGGTACGCACGCAGCAGCGCCATGGAGCCGTTGCCCGCGCCGAAACCCGGCAGCACCATCACCGGCCTGCCCGAACCCCGGGGACCGGCGAGCAGTTTGCGCACCCCCGGCACAAGGCGCAGGGGCTCTCCGATGCTCCTCAGTTCCCGCAGAAGACGGGTCGGCCGGGGCGTTTTCAACACCACGGAATTTTCCGGGTTCATGGTCCGCAACCTCGGTGTGGCGGCATCTGCTTACAGGCTGATGACCGCGCTCTCGCAGGACATGTTGATGAGCTCCGCGGCCGAGGCCATCCTGGCGCCGTCCACCAGGTCCGCCTCCTCGACCCTGCGGGCCTTGGCGCAAGGCGTGCACACGAGGATGGGCACCTCGTGGGCCTGCAGATAGGCGAGCAGGTCGTCGGCCACGTCGCCCGTGGCTGCCCGGACATGCTCGATGAGGCCCTGTTTGGCCAGGTAAACGCCCTCGTCCAGAAGGAAGACGCAAACCTCCTTGCCCTCCTTGTGGGCCACGGTGGCCAGATGGATTGCGCGGGTGGAACGATTGGGACTGTCGGTGCCGCAGGAAAGCGCTATGACTACCTTGTTCGTCATGATTCGTATCCTGTTCCTTCAAGGGGGTTGGTGAACATCTTCGACGGGAGACCCCTCATTACCACCAATCCGCCCGGCTGGCAAGCCATGGAGACAGCCGGACCAGGGTTCACGCGACCCTTTCCGCCAGCACCGCGGCCACGTCCAACACCCGCAGCGCGTCCTCGGCGCCCTCGGTCTTTACCGCGTCCTCGAACATCACCGCGCACGCCGGGCAGGAAACCGCCAGGACGTCCGCGCCGGTGTCCAGGGCTTCCCGGACCCTCACCCGGGCGCTGTTCTCCGCGCCGCCCGAGACCATGTCCGTGAACACGTTGCCGCCTCCGCCTCCGCAGCACAGCGCGTTTTGGCGTTTGCGGACCATCTCCACCAGTTTCACGCCGGGAGCATTCTTCAAGGCCATGCGCGCCGCGTCGTACTCGTGGTTGTGCCTGCCCAGGTAGCACGGATCGTGGTAGGTGACCGTGATCTCCGGCGCGTCCGTTCGCCATTTCGCGGAGCCGGAAAGCAACGCCAGCACCTGGGTGTAATGGAACGCCTGCGCCGGGCTTCCCAATGCCGGGTAGTGATTCCTCAATGCGTTGAATCCGTGGGGGGACACGCAGATGACGCGCCGGACGCCACGTTTCGTGAACTCCTCGATGTTGTGCCGGGCCAGATCCTCGAACAGGTCCCGCTCGCCGCAGGCCAGGGCGTCGTTGCCGTCGGACTTTTCCGCCGCGCCCAGAATGCCGAAGGACACGTTCCATTGCTTCAGCAACCCGGCCACGGCCCGGGCCGTGTCCCTGCCCCTGTCGTCGTAGGACGCCACGTCGCCCACGAACAAGAGGTATTCGTGCCCGTCGTACTCGGGCACCTCCAGCCCCCCGGTCCAGTCCGCGCGTTTTTTCGGGGCTACTCCATAGGCATTGCCCGCGCGTTGCAGCCGGGACAGGAAATCGCGTACCGCCGGAGGCACGGTGCCCGCCTCCACCAGCAGCTCCTTGGCCGCGCCAAAGGCTTCCAGGATCTCGTCCCGGAACTTGGGCATGGCGCAATGGGCCACGCAGTTGCCGCAGGTGGCGCAGGAGTACATGATCTCCAGCAGCCGGTCGCTCGTGGTCAACTCGCCGTTCAGCCAGCCACGCAACAGCCACATGCGCCCGCCGGGCGAGTAGGTCTCGAATCTGTACTTGAGGTACGACGGGCAGTTGATGTCCGTGAAGTCCGCCGGCAATTTGCAGTAGCCGCAGCGAAAGCAGCGGTGCAGTATGTCCGAATGCTCCATGTTCGTTTTCACGATCCGCGCTCCCAGTTTCCGGGATTCATGATGCCATTGGGGTCGATGGCCTTTCGCACCCTGTCCATGAGGGCGGCCGCGCCCGGGTCCATCCGCGCCAGGATCCCCTTCTGGGCCGGCTCCTCGGCCTTCCACGGGATGCCGCCCAGTTCCAGGGCCGCTTCGTTGGTCTCCTCCAGCGCATGCTGGGCCCGCTGCACGTCGTCCTCGTCCGCCCGGTTGAACGCGTAGGCGTAAAAGAACATCATGCTGTGCGCCACGCCCACGACCCGTGCGCCCATGGACCAGGCCACCCGGTGCTTTTCGGCTATGGCCATGCCCGCGCGGTACGCGTCGGGGAACAGGTGGACCGGCATGATGGCGCCCACGTACTCGAATCCACCGCCCTTGCGTACGTCGGCGAATCGCGCCAGGTCGCTTGCAGGTATCTCGAAAAACCGTTTCTTCTGGGGCGGAGGCAGGGGGATGAAGCCCGCGATCTTCCTGTCGATGTATTCCTTTACCGAGGCGCGGACAAGGTTTCGCTTGAACCGCAACTCCTCTCCGGAGTGCGCCCCCCAGGACACGTTTGCGTGAAGAAAGCCCGCGGCCCATTCCGGCTTGGGCCCCATCCAGGGGGTCAGGTCCTCGACGACCATGGTGCCGGCGATTCGGCCGATGACGTCGGGCATGATGTCCTCGTCCTCGCAGACGAAGATGCCCATGTCGTTGTGGGCGTAGTCCGGGTAGAGCTTGATGGCCAGCTTGGTGACCACCCCGGTGGTGCCGGCCCAACCCACGAACAGGCCCGAAAGGTCCGGCAGGGGCGCCCGGCCGAACCAGTAGGGGCTCACCGAGCAGGACCCGGTGCGGGCCACCTCCCCGTTGGGCAGAACCACCTCCAGGCCGTTCAACATATCCGAATGGTATCCCGCGGCAACGGACAGGTGCCCGGAACCGTGGATCAGCACGTTGCCCGCGATGGTGGCCGCGGGCGGCGCGTCGGGCAGGGAATGCTTCAACCTCGGACAGTGGCGCTTGAGGTGGGCCTTGAGCACCCCCTCGGAGCACCCCGCCTCCACCACCGCGTACCGCCCCGCCTCGTTCACCTCCAGCACACGGTTCATCCGCTTCATGTCCAGGACGATGCCGCCCTTGAGCGCCCGCATCAGGCCGGACAGTACCAGCCCCGCGCCCATGGGGACAACGGGCGTCCCGTGTTCGTTGGCCAGCCCGACCACCTGTCGCACCTCTTCGGTGGTGCCGGGCAGGACCACCATGTCCGGCGGGGAAGCGGGCATGGTTCCGGGGTCCCTGGCATACAGCCAGCGCTCCTCGGCCGCGTCGGACACGTACTCCGGGCCGACGATCTCCTTGAGCTTTTCAACCAGTTCTCGCATTTGGCCTCTTCTCCGGCTAGTCGTCGTGTTGTGTCGCGTCTGTTCCATCAACCGGCCGCCATGCGGCACAGATCGCTCATCAGTATCGGCACCATGCCCCGTTCGGCCGCCGCGTCGCCCAGGGTGAACATGCAAAACGGGCAGTTGAACACGCAATACTGCGCGCCGACCTTCTGCATGTCGGCAAGATTTTTCTCCTGTATGTCATCCGCCATGTCGTCCCGTTGCGAGGCATAGATCACCCCGCCGCAGCACAGGGCGTTTTCCCGGTCGTACTTCCGCTGGGGCCGGGACACGCCGATCTTCTCGAATATGGAATCCACATAGGGCCGGATCTGCGGGGACAGGCGGCTGGAACACGGCCTCTGGTAGGCAACCGTTGCGTTGAGCTTTTTCAACCTGCCCTGTTCGTCCAGTTCTCCAAGACGCCGGTCAAGGTACTCGAACAGGTGGACAGGGGTGAACGGCACGTCCATGCCGAAGGCCGGGGCCAGCTGGGTGAAGGTGCCGTAGCACTCGTCGTGGTAGCACACCACCTCCTTCACGCCGGACGGTTCCACGAACAGATCATTGATCCTTCCGATCACCCTGGGCAGGCGCTCCCTGATCACGGAGTTCCGGGCAAAGTGCAGCCACATGACGTTGCAGAAGATGTCCGATCCGCACACCGTGGTGGCGCCTTCGTACAGCGGGCCGCCTATGGTGGGCTCCAGCATGGGGAAAAAGCACATGTCCACCAGGGGTTCGGTAACCGGCTTTTCCATTGTGTCCCCCCGTTCGCGCATCATCACCACCTGTTCCTTGGTGATGGGCACGGGCACGGGATTGACCCCCAGTTCCTCCTGCAGGTCCACCAGCTGGTAGAATGGATGGTTGCCGTTGGGGCAGTACTCCTCGCATGCGTAACAGGTGGCGCAGTCCGACAGCACCGGCGTGTACTCGTGGGCGAGGATGCTGTCCTTGGCCTCGCGGGCGGCGTCGAGGTCCAGGTCCATGTACTGACAGCGGGTCAGGCAGTCCACTGTGGGACAGCTCCGGCAGACGTCCGGATCGTATTTGAGCGGGTACAATGCGTTCTCCTTTGGCGGTTTCGGGGAAGACGCTCCCGTTCGAGCGTTCGGTTTATTTTAGTTGTAACGAAGATTCCCGCGTTTTGCAAGGCCGGGATAACAGGCCGTTGAAAAACCCGGAATTGCAGCCTGGTCAAAAACCATGAGATGCAAGACGCGCGAATGTCGAGGAGGTTGGCGTACCTGGCGTACGCCGCACCGACGAGCGATGAAGCGCAACGCCGCAGATCGCGTTTTTCAACAGGCTGATAACGCCCGGCCGAAGGTCCCGGTCGCCCCCAGGCTCCATCATCATCGCCCGCTCGGGGCAGCGCCCGCGCCATACCCGGTTGTCCGGTCACCAAACCGCTCCCATGGACGCGGGCAACGGCACCGGGAAGGAAGGCCCGGCGGATCGCTGTCTTGCACTCCCGGAATCATTCGGAACTCCCCTGTCCCGCGACAGCCGCGGCCTTTTTTCTTACCGCCTCGGGGTCGCCCAGGTAGTGGGAGTCGACGGGCCGCAGATCCTCGTCGAGGAGATACACCAGGGGCACGCCGGTGGGGATGTTCAACCCGGGGATCTCTTCGTCCGGAATCTTGTCCAGGTGCTTGACCAGGGCACGCAGGCTGTTGCCGTGGGCCGCAAGGAGCAGTCGTTTGCCCGCGCGTATTTCCGGGACGACGATCTCTCTCCAGTAGGGCAAAAACCTTTCGACCGTGTCCTTGAGTGACTCGGCTTCCGGGTACTGGCCCGGCGAAAGGTCCGCGTATCGGCGGTCGTTCCCGGTGTAGTAAGGGTGGTCCGCGCCCATGGGCGGAGGAGGCACGTCGTAACTGCGGCGCCACACGTGCACCTGATGTTCGCCGTGCTTTTCAGCCATCTCGGCCTTGTTCAGCCCGGTAAGGCCGCCATAGTGCCGCTCGTTCAGCCTCCAGTGGCGATGCACCGGGATCCAGTAGAGATCGGTTTCCTCCAGCGCCATCCACAACGTCTTGACGGCACGCTTGAGCACCGACGTGTATGCCGCGTCGAAGGACAGTCCCTCCTCCCGCAGCAGGATGCCCGCCTGTCTGGCTTCCTCGGTCCCCTTTTCGGAAAGGGGCGAGTCCCACCAGCCCGTGAACCGGTTTTCCATGTTCCAGGTGCTCTCGCCGTGCCGCAAAAGTACCAGGGTATGCATCTTCAGCCTCCGTGGGGGGTGTGCGGGGGTGCCTTCCGCACTATACACGATACGGCGGATTCGCGTAAGCTTTTGGCTTTGGCGCCGCCGCCTGTTGTGCTACTGTTTGCCGACATCGACACGGGGTATAATCGTATTTGGAAACCATTCGCACTCATGCCAATGGAAAGGCGTGTATGATGAAGCAGATCCGAAAAATCCTTCCTCGTGTGTCTTCCGCGGTGCTGACGCTCCTGGCCGCGACGGTCATGGCGGAGCCGGCCGTCGCCGCGGACGACCGGCTCGTGGAATTGTCCCCTTACGCGGGATACAGGCTGGACGTTTTCGAGTTCCAGATCGCGGGCAACCTCGAGGGGACCAACCCCAACGTCCTCTCCGAGGTGGAGTGGCGGGACATGGAGATACTGGAGGTGGGGTTGGCGGGCCGCGCGGCCCTGCCCTTCGGACTGGCGTTCAGGACCAACGGGGGCTACGGGTGGATTTTCAAAGGGGAAAACCGGGATTCGGATTATGCGGGGAACAACCGTACGCTGGAGTTCTCCCGGTCCTTGAGCGATGCCGGGGACGGGTACGTCTGGCATGCACAGGGAGGCGCGGGATACCGGTTTACCCTGTTGGACGGCGACCTCGCGCTGACCCCCCTGCTCGGGTATTCGGAGCGGGAGCAGCATCTCACCATCTTCGACGGGCACTGGGTGATTCCCCGGGGCGGCGGCCGCATCCATGGCCTGGACAGCTCCTATAAAACGAGGTGGCACACCGCGTGGGCCGGGTTGGACGCGGCCTGGGACTGGCGCGATTTCCGGTTTTCGGGCGCCTTCGAGTATCACCGGGGCTGGTTCGAGGCCTGGGGCAACTGGAACCTGAGGCGGGATCTGGCCCACCCGGTAAGCCTGTATGACGAGGCCGACGCCAACGGATGGACCACCACCGGAGTGTTCGAGTGGCGGGCCCATGACCGGGTGTCCATCGGGGCCCGCGCGGGCCTGCGGATATGGATCACCGAGGAAGGCAAGGCCTATCAGTACAAGGCCGACGGCAGGATAAGCGTGACCCGGTTGAACCATGCGAAGTGGTACTCGGCAAGCTGGTCGGCAACGGCCACGTTCCACTTCTAGACGGGAACCGCGTCAATGGGAGGATCAATGGACAAGACGTACCAGGACCTTGTGGCGCAACTCCGGGACAAGACCGCGCGCGGCAAGGCAATGTGGAACCAGGAGGGACGGGCAACGGAATTCGTCCTGCACCTGGACTGCGCCACCGTGCTGGTGGACCGGTGGCCCGACCACGAGCAGGGCGAAATGATCCAGCTCTCCGTGTTCGCCCCGGAAGGCAGACGCATCGACGACCTGATCGTGGCCCGGGGAGACGACGACACCGGCGCCTTTGAAATACTGGCCGGGCTGCACGAAGCGGTGCGCCGCCATGCGTGCCGGGTCGACGAGACCCTGGCCGCCATCCTCCAGGAGTTGCGGAACAGGGACGAAGTGGGCAGGGAGAAAAACGACGCGTCCGACATCGAGGACTCCATACCGTTTTGACGAGCCCGAATCCGTGGCGGAAAACCCGGGGATACTGTGCAAAGCCTCGTGGGACCGGCCCCCGGCGAGGCTTTGTCCATCAAGTGCCCCACCCGATTCATTCACGTGGAATTTTGTCGATCAACGGGCCCGGAAAAGAGACCTGCCGGAAGCGCCTCGTCCCGACCCGAACCGGTTTTCCGGGAAACGAAAACCTCCCGGGCAAAAAGAAAATAAGCCACCGCAAGCGCGAGCTCCTGCACCTCATCCATGTTGGCGTAGCCGTCCTGCCAGAAAGGGTGGACAATCCAGGCAACCGCCATGCAAAACCCCAGGGTCGGGGAAGGGACGGGCGCCCCAAGCCCGTTCAGGAAGGGCCGGAGGGGACGGACAATGGCGCACAGAAACGGCAGCAGCACTCCGTACAGCAGGGTGAACGCCATGTACACACCCCTGAAGAATATGAAGTCGTATAGGAACCCATGGAAATTGAACTCGCCCTGCTCGCCGATTCCCTCCATCCATGAGGGGGTGGAATAGCCGAATATCCGTTGTCCCCAGGAAATCTCCTCCGCGAATCCGAAGAAAAACAAGACGGTGAAAAACAGGCTCCACAAGGCGAACATGAGGGACCCGTCGTCCCGTTTGTATTCGTCAAAAGACAGCTTGAGCCATATACCTGACGCCGCGAGGTACAAAAGAGCGCCCAGATCCTCTCCCAACCGGTCCTCATAGTAGAAAAGGTCGGCGGCGGGCATGGCGTCGGCGTCGGCCACACCCAGTATGAAACTGGCCGTGAAGAACAGGGTGAAGTGTATGGGCACGAAAAAGGAGGCGTGAAGCCGGCGAAACCGGGCAGACCGGAGACACAGGCCGCCAATGACGAACAGCAGGCCCGCGTAGACGGCGGCCGCGCCGCGCAGGATGTTCATGTTGGACAGAAAACCGGGCGACACGGGGGTGGTGGGCCTGGGAGCGAGAGTGGCAAAGGGGATGAGCGAAAACAGAACGAGGCACGCACCGAAAACAAGGGGAGAGGCCAGTTTCCAGCCCCCGACATCCCACACTTTCCGAAAAATCCCACGCACCGGTCTACTCCCGGAATGGCATTGTCCACAACCCGCCCGACAGCCGGCTGAGAAACGCGATCAGCGGCGTTGCGGTTTTTTCCATGTCGACGCGGCGTACCCCGGACACGTCGAGCCTACGGGAATCTGCCCGCTCACGGATTCAGGCGCCCTGCATCCCATCGTGGTTGCACGGTCCGTGGACTCCGGGCTTTTCGACGGACCGGCGACCGCCGTGACCGCCTACCGCCCATATTCCCGCGCCAGGTCCTCGGGACACGTCCCCCGGTTGTAGCGGTACATGGCGGCGAGGTTTTTCGCCGACACGCGCACCACTCCGAGGCGGTCCCACCTGCGGGACGACGTGGAAACAGCCGCCCGCGCCAGGCGGACCCTGCCCAGACGGGACAGCCGCCGGACGAGGTCCACGTCCTCCATGAGCGGGATGCCCCGGAATCCCCCGACGGCCCTGTATGTCCACGCGGGCATGAACAGCGCCTGGTCGCCGTAGGGAAGCGAGAACAACCGGGTGCGCCAGTTCGCCCACAGACATACGGCCCGGTATTTGGCGAGAGGCGGTTCGATCCCCAGGCGAAAGGCGCCGCAAACCGTATCCGGCAGGGCCAGGGTCCGGTGAATGTGTCCGGCGAAATCCGGTGGAAGAAGAGTGTCGGCATGAACGAAGCACAGGGTGTCGCCGGTGGCCGCCCGGGCTCCCCCGGCCTGCTGTCCTCCCCGGCCGGGCCGCGTGACGATTACGTGGGGCGTGTACCGCAGGGCCTCGTCCACCGTGCCGTCCGAGCTCCCTCCGTCCACGACAACGGCCTCGGCCCCGCCGGAGATGATGCGCTCAAGACATGGACCTATCCCGCCCTGTTCATTCAGCGCCGGGACCACGCAGGACAGCCGCATGGGGCAGACTCCTCAACCTTTCCAGGGTACGGGGCGCCCGGGACTTTTTTGCCACCACCCGTGCAACCAGACGGGCCAGATCGCCCGGTTCATCCACGTCATACCATTTCCTTAAAAAGTAGACGCTGCGGCCATACTCCGCCAGGATGGCCGCGGTGTGTTCGAACACCCGGTTCGTGCCCCATTCCGGCCCGTCGAACACTTCGGGGCAGAAGCCGTCGACGTCGAAGCCCACCAGGTAGTAGCCCCCGTCTCCCGCGGGTCCCAGCACGGCCTCGTGTCCGCCCAGGGCGATCGCCGCGCCGTTGAAGGTTTCCGACGGCAGGTCCGGAAGGTCGCTGCCCACCAGGATGACACGGGTGTATCCCTCGTCGAAGGCCTCTTCAAAGGCGCTGCGCATCCTGTCCCCAAGATCGGCGCCATGCTGGGGGCGGGCCTCGTGTTCCCACCCCAGCCATTGGCCGGCCTCGCCGGCCTTGTCTCCCGGAGCCACGCATACGCGGCAGGGCAGACCGCTGTGCCGGATCTTGTCCAGCACGTCCAGGGCCATGCACCGGTACAACCCGGCGGCCTCCCGGTCGCCCAGCGACGCCGCCAGCCGGGTCTTCACCTTCCCCGGTTCAGGGTGCTTGACAAAACACAACACAATGCAGGCATCCGTTTGCATGGCCCCTCCGTATGCCTTTTTATCACAGAATCGAGCAATCGCCAATATCGCCGAAGGAAAAACACCAGCCCTGGTGAGAAAACGCCGTTGCCGGCAAGGCCTGCATTTCGGGCAGGAACGTATTTCGTAAAAGAAATGTAAAAACCCGCGGAACCTGTCGTTTTTACAATACAGGCATTATATTTTGAAGAAAGAAGAAGTGGTAAGATCTGCCCCCGAAGTGGCAGATGCGTCAACTAACGGCTTTACGGGGCCCTCCCCGCCCCGGTGAAAAGGATTACATCATGTTTCAATTTCTCCCCGGCACCCTTCGTGGCTGCATCCTGGTCAGCCTGTATTTTCTGAACACCGTCTTCTGGTTTTCGTTGATCGTTCCCGGCGGCCTCCTCAAGCTGGTCGTCCCGGTAACCCGCTGGCGCGACATGTGGTCGCGCGTTCTCAAGTGGATGGCGGCGCGGTGGGTGGGTATAAACAGCTTCAACACACGAATGATCAACCAGACCCAGTGGGACGTACAGGGCCTCGATCAACTGGACAACAAGCACTGGTATCTGGTCATGTCCAACCATCAGTCCTGGACGGACATCCTGGTTCTGCAGACCGTGTTCCACAAAAGGATACCGTTTCTGAAGTTCTTCCTGAAAAAGGAACTCATCTGGGTCCCTTTTCTGGGCATCTGCTGGTGGGCCCTGGACTTCCCGTTCATGAAGCGCTACTCCAAGGCGCTGCTCAAGGCCAAGCCCCATCTGGCCGGAAAGGACCTCGAGACCACGAAGGCGGCCTGCGAAAAGTTCCGCCAGAATCCGGTGTCGATCATGAACTTCGTCGAGGGCACCCGTTTCACCCGGGAAAAGCACGCACGACAGGAATCCCCGCACGCCAACCTGCTTCGTCCCAGGGCGGGGGGCGTCGCCTTCGTCCTGTCGGCCATGGGCGAGCAGCTGGATTCGATCGTGAACGTCACCATAGCCTACCCCAACGGCCGCAAGAGTTTCTGGGATTTCATGTGCGGCAGGGTAGGACTTGTCCGGGTGCATGTGGAAACCATTCCGGTGACGGAAGAGGTGGTCGGCGACTACTTCACCAACGAGGAATTCCGCGAGAACTTCCAGGAATGGCTGAATCGGCTGTGGGATGACAAGCAGGAAAGGATGCACGGCATGCTGCACCGCTTCTGGGGCGAATCGGACTCATTCACCCTGCCCGGACGCGCGCCCCTGCCGTTGCCGAACCTGCCCGATCCGGAAGCCATTGTTGGGATCGAGAGCCGGAGGAAGGTGTCGCAGCAATAACAGCCCGTTGAAAAACTCGAAATTGGCAGCCTGTTCAAAAACGATGAGATGCAAGGCGCGCGAATTTCGAGGAATAAGGCGTACTTATGGTACGCCGCACTGACGAGAAACGCGCCGCAACGCCGCAGATCGCGTTTTTCAACAGGCTGATAAGGGGATGCCGGCCTCGCCGAAGGCGCATTGAATCAACGAGGGGCGCCCGGGAATTTCCCGGACGCCCCTCTTGTGTCCGCCGCGCCGCGCAATTCAAAAGCCGCTGGCGTAAGTCCTATTCGAAATGACTCGGGGGAATGGCTCCGAGACCTGTTTGCTCCCGCGCGTCCGCCAGCCTCATGGCGATCTTGTCCATGCAGTCCGAAAACTCCGCGGGCACCTCGTCCTCGTCGGCATAAACCGTCTTCATCCTGTCCATCTTTTCCATGAACTTGTCCACCCGGATGGAGAACTGCATGTCGTACTCGCCCCGGGTGTACTCACGGTCGAACACCTGTTTGAACAGGGGCACGAGGTCCTCGAACTTCGGGATGTATCCCACCGGCGTCTCCAGGGCGCCGTAGTCGCCATGGACCCTGCCCTCCATCCAGTAGAGCCAGACCTTCTTGTCCACCTTCTCGTTCATGAAACCGCCCTCGGCGTCGCGTATGAAGTAGTTGGTGGCGAATACCAGCGGCGGATTGGCCAGGCTTTTGCCGAAGTCCAGGTGAGCCTGTATGTACTTGCCAAGAGGCACCACCAGAAAGTCCAGGTTGGCCATGGGATTGAACTTGCGCACCCCCGCCTTGCCCAAGGTGGCGGCCGTGGTCTCCGACTCGATGGTGGCGCCGACCATCACCCCGTGGGTCCAGTCCAGGCTCTGGTACACCGGCACGCTGGTGTCCGAGTCGCGTCCGCCGTAGATGACGCCGGATATGGGCACGCCCCTGGGATCGTGCAGCCTGTCGTCGCAGTTGGCCAGTTCGCTTATGCGCACGGTGTAGCGGGCGTTCTTGTGGGCGGGACCGATCTCGTTGCCCTCGTCATCCTTCTTGCCCTTTCTCCACTGGCCGGAAAAATTCTCGCCCTCGTCGGGCAGTTCCTTGCCCATGCCCAGCCAGTAGGGCGTGTTGTTGTTCACCAGCACGTTCGAGAAGATCAGCTCGCGCGGCGTGGTCAGCGTTTCGTGGATAAGGGGGTCGTCCCTGGGGTTCACGTCCTCGATGATGCCGAAGATGCCCTGCTCGATGTTCACCGTGTAGGGCAGGCCGTCGTCGCCCTTCCTCATATAAGCGATGTCATCGCCCACGATGAGCTGCCCCGGGATCATGGCCGTGGACGTCTTGCCGCACGCGGAGGGGAACGCGCCGGTGAAGTAGGTGACCCTGTCCTTTCCTTCCGGTTGGGCGCCCATGATGAACATGTGCTCGGTGAGCCAGTCTTCCCTGATGGCCTTGTGGATGCCCAGACGCAGGGCCAGCTTTTTCAACCCCAGGCTGTTGCCCGCGTACTGGTTGTTCACGGTGAACACACGGTTGCCCAGAAGATCTATGTAGATGCGGCGCCTGTCGACGTTTTTCGAGCAGCCGCGTTCATCCAGTTCTCCCGCGGAATGGACGAAGTAGAAGAAGTCGCCCCTGCCCCCGAGCCGCTTGAACTCCTCGTATCCGGAACGGTAGAGGATGTCCTCGCTGTGGGCCACGTAAAAGGAGTCCGTAAGCTGCATGGCGCAGATGGAGAACTCGCTGTTCAAGGGCCCCAGGCAGAAAAAGCGGACCAGGCATTCCTTTCCCGCCATGATTCCCCTGGCGATCCCCAGCACTTCCTCAAGGCCTTCCTCCCTGTCCTTGGTACCGATAACCCTGGACATCTTCATGCCCGGCGGAATCAGCACTTTGGTGGCCTCCTTGTCCCTGCCCTGGTCGTGGTAGCCGTCAAAGTGCACGGTGTGGCCGTCCATGGCAAGGGGACGCTCCTCGCCCTTTGCCACTGCCTGCTCCCTCACGTACTGGATGTCGGCTGCATCGTCCGTGATCACCGTTACCCTGGCCGGTCCAAGATGATTGACATAGGTCTCCACCACCTCCTCCACGTGGGGATTGCCCAATGCCTCGATCCTGGCCCGATCCTCGGCGGAAAGAATCCTCGGGTCAATTTTCATTCCGGTTTGCTCCTCCTGTCCGTTTTCCTTTTGGGAGGAATGGTTCGGCCTCCGTGCTTCCCCCCGTGTCCCGTCCTATTTCCTCAGCAATATTTCCGAAAGGGCCCGCTTGGGCACGTGGTGTCTTTCGTCATCGCCACGGTAGTAACGTATGTCTCCGTCCGCGCCCACGGACTCGATGACCACGTCTTCGGCCGGCTTGCCCAGGGCCAGCACCAGCAGTATATTCAGGGTTTCGGGCAGATTCAGGGCCTGCATCACCTCGGGTTTGCGCACCGCCCCGAGCATGCACCCGGCAAGACCCTTCTCCCGGGCCGCCAGCAGCATGGTCTGGGCCGTGATGCCGTGGTCGCAATCCACGCCGGGGGACACGGACTTGTCATGCAGTATGACTATGTATGCCGAGGGCCTTTCCCCTTCCTCCGGTCCGGCCCAGTCCTTGAGGTACGCGGCCCAGAACAGATTTTCGAACACCCTGGCGCAGACATTGTCCTCGTTCACGACGGCGTACTTGAGCGGCTGGAGATTGGCTGCGCTGGGGCAGACCCTGGCGATGTCCACCAGCTCCTCCAGCACGGCCATGTCGATCCGATGGCTCTGGTCGAACCGCCGGCAACTGCGATTGGCATAGGCCAGTTCCCTGATCGTGGGCATGGCTACCTCCCGTATCAGCCTGTTGAAAAACGCGATCTGCGGCGTTGCGGCGCGTTTCCCGTCGATGCGACGTACCGTAAGTACGCCAACCTCCTCGGAATTCGCGCGCCTTGCATCTCATCGTTTTTGAACAG